>NZ_JBHWOO010000073.1:0-7687 GCF_043424415.1 Luteococcus sp.
CTCCCCGTGGGGAGTGGCCGCCGCCATGTGCTCGGGGGGGTCAGATGACGCGCACCCAGACCGTCTCGTCCAGCTCGCGCAGCTCCCCTTCCAGATTCGGATGGCTGCCGCTGACATCGGTGATGGCGTAACCCAGGTGCCCGCGTGTGGCCAGTGTCTGGAAGGTGATGTTGCCGTCGTGCTGGGCGAAGACCTGGTTGAGGCGGGCCATCACGCCGGGAACGTTGTGGTGCATGTGCAGTACGCGGGTGCCCTTGAAGGACTCGGGGGCGATCTGCGGCACGTTGACGCTCATCTGGGTGCCGCCGGTGGTCAGGTGGTCGAGCATCTTGCCAGCGACGAAGCGGCCGATGTCCACCTGCGCCTCCTTCGTCGAGCCGCCGACGTGCGGGGTGAGCACCACATTCGGGCGTCCCCGCAGCGGCGACTCGAAGGCCATGCCCGCCTTCTTGGGCTCCGACGGAAAGACATCGATGCCGGCACCGGCCAGGTGGCCGCTGTCGAGGTGGCGCACCAGTGCGTCGACGTCGTAGACGTGCCCACGGGCGAGGTTGAGGAAGATGGCGCGGTCCTTCATCTGGGCGAACTGTTCCTCGCCGAAGAAGTCCTTGTTGGCGCCACGTCCGTCGACGTGCAGGCTCACGACATCGGCCTCGCGCAGCAGCTCCTCCAGGCTGTCACAGCGCCGCGCATTGCCCAAGGCGAGCTTGTCGACCAGGTCGTAGAAGATGACGCTCATGCCGAAGCTCTCGGCCAGCACCGAGAGCTGGGCACCGATGTTGCCGTAACCGACGATGCCCAGCGTGCGTCCCCGCACCTCGTGCGAGCCCTCGGCCGACTTGTTCCAGACACCGCCGTGCATCATCTGGTTCTTCTCGCCCAGGCGTCGCGCCAGGGTGATGATCTCGGCCAGCGCGAGCTCCACCACGGACCGGGTGTTGCTGTAAGGGGCGTTGAAGACCGGGATGCCGGCCGCCGACGCTGCGGCAAGGTCGACCTGGTTGGTCCCGATGCAGAAGCATCCGACCGCCATTAGCTGCGGGCAGGCCTTGATCACCTTCTCGGTGAGGTGGGTGGTGGAGCGGATCCCGAGCAGCTCGACGCCCTGCAGGGCCTCGATGAGCTCGTCCTCACCCAGGGCGCCGGAGCGCGTCTCGACCTCGACGCCGGCCTCGCAGAGGATGCGGGTCGCTTCGCTGTGGATGTTCTCGAGCAGGAGTGCCTTCACCCGCGGCAGTCTAGGGGGCCGGGCAGGAAACGGGAGGCGCGTCTCACCTGCTTGGACGAGTGCGCCGCTGCAGGTCCAGACGCGGTACTGCGGCCAGCAGCTCACGGGTGTAGGGCTGCTGGGGATGGTCGTAGACCTGCTCGACGCGGCCCTGCTCCACCAGCTCGCCGGACTTCATCACCACCACACGGTCGCAGACGTGGCGCACCACGGTGAGGTCGTGGGAGACGAAGAGCATGGTCAGCCGGTACTCGTCGACCAACTCGTGCAACAGGTTCAGCACGTGGGCACGCACCGAGACGTCGAGGGCGCTGACCGGTTCGTCGGCGATCAGCACCTCTGGCTTGGGGGCCAGCGCGCGGGCGATTGCGATGCGCTGGCGCTGCCCCCCGGAGAACTCATGCGGGTAGCGTCGCTCGCTGCCGGCCGGCAGACCCACCTGTTCCATCACCTCGCGCAGGCGGGCGCCCCGCTCCACGGGCACGTCGCCTCGCTGGCGCAGCAGCGGACTGCGCAACGGCTCGGTGATGATCTCCCCCACCTGCATGCGCGGGTTGAGCGAGCTGCGGGGGTCCTGGAAGACCATCTGGACGCTCGCGCGCAGGTCGGCCAGTTCCCGTTCCGGCAACCCGGCGACCTCGCGTCCCCGAAAACGCACCTGCCCCCTGGTGGGCCGCTGCAGGCAGGCGATCATCCTGATCAGCGTCGACTTGCCCGAGCCGGACTCCCCCACGATCCCCAGTCGGTCGCCGGAGTCGACGGTCAGGTTCACCGACTTGACGGCGTGGACGGCGTCGGGGCCACGGCCGTGGACCTTGTCCAGGGCGATGGTCTCGACCAGGTGCTGCGATGGTCCGCTCATGGCTTCTCCTGCCAGAAGTCCTCGATGACCGGCAGGCGGCTGCCGGGGACGGCCTGGTCCAGGCGTGCGGTGGCCACCAGCCCGCGGGTGTAGCCGTGCTGGGGATCGCCGAGCACCTGATCGATGGGACCCTGCTCCACGACTCGGCCCTGCCACATCACCATCACCCGGTCACAGATCTGGCTCACCACCGCGAGGTCATGGGAGATGAACAGGCAGGCGGCCCCGGCCTGGTCGAGCTGTTCGTCGAGCACCCTGAGCACCTTGGCCTGCACCGTCACGTCCAGGGCCGTGGTGGGCTCGTCGCAGATCACCAGTTCGGGAGAGTTGACCAAGGCCATGGCGATCATCACCCGCTGCCGCTGCCCGCCCGACAGCTCGTGGGGGTAGGCATCCGCGACCCGTTCTTCGCGCGGCAGGCCGACGCGCTGCAGCATGTCCACCACCTTCTGGCGGGCGCTGCCGCGTGGCAGGTCCTGGTGCAGGCGCAGCACCTCGGCCACCTGGCGGCCACAGGCCATTGTCGGGTCCAGGGCAGTCATGGGCTCCTGGAAGACCATCGAGACCAGGTCACCGCGCAGCCGCGAGAGCTCGGCATCGCACGCCCCCTGCACTTGGTGCCCGGCCAGTTCCACGCTGCCGGAGACCTGCGCATTGTCGGGCAGCAGCCCCATCAGGGCCAGGGCCGTGACGCTCTTGCCGGAACCCGACTCCCCGATCAGGCCCAGTCGTTCACCCGGGTCCAGACTGAAACTGACCCCTTGGACTGCAGGCGCCCGGCGTCGCCCGAAGGTGACCGTCAGGTCGCTCACGTCGAGCAGGCTCATGACAGGTCCCTCGTGCTCATGACAGCTCCCTCGTGCTCATGACAGCTCCCTCAGGCGCGGGTCGAGCAGTTCGCGCAGGCCGTCGCCCAGCAGGTTGAAGCCGAGCACGGCCAGGGCGATCGCCAGGCCCGGCCAGACAACCTGCTCGGGATGGCTGAACAGCTGTTTGCTCTGCGCCTCGTAGAGCATCCGGCCCCAGGACGGCGTGGTGATGGCGGTGGCCAGGCCCAGGTAGCTCAGGGCCGCCTCGGCGAGGATGGCCATGGCGAAGCTCACCGAGGCCTGCACACCAACCAGCGGCGCGATGTTGGGCCAGACGTGGCGCACGGCGATGGCCGTCCAGGTGGTGCCGCAGCCCCGGGCGGCCAGCACATAGTCCTGTTCCATCACCTGCAGGCAGGCGGCACGGCTGATCCGGGTGAAGACGGGAATGGTGGCGATGCCGATGGCCACCATGCCGGTGGTCGTCGAGCCCCCGACTGCGGCGGCCAGCAGAATGGCCAGCAGCAGCGCCGGGAAGGCGTAGAGGATGTCGGTGATGTGCACCACGAGACGACCCAGCCATCCCTGCCGCATGCCGGCGAGCATGCCCAGCGGCACTCCCACCAGGGCTGACAGGGAGACCGACACGACACCCACCAGCAAGCAGATGCGCGCACCGGCCATCAGGCGACTGGCGATGTCGATCCCCATCGAGTCGGTGCCCAGCAGGTAGGGCCAACCGGGCGGACGCAGCCGGTGGGCCGGATCCACCAGGGTCGGGTCGTGCGGGGTCCACACCAGTGAGACCAGGGCGGTGAGCACCACCACGGCGACGATCACGCCGCCGGTCCACAGCTGTGTGCGGCTGCCCCTGCCGGGGCGGGCGCCGGTCATGACCCCCCCCGGGTGCGGCGAAGGCGCGGGTCGATGGCCAGGTAGGACAGGTCCACCAAGGCATTGATCACCAGCACTGCGGCCACCAGCAGCATCACGATGGCCTGCACCAGCACCAGTTCGCGCTGGTTGACCGCGTCCAGCAGCATGCGTCCCAGACCGGGCAGGGCGAAGACGCTCTCCACCACGATGGCGCCCACCAGCAGGGTGGACAGCTGCAGGCCGAGCACGGTGACCACGCTGAGTGCGGCATTGCGCAGCCCATGGCGCACCATGGCCGCCCGGCGGGTCCAACCCACGGAACGGGCGGTGCGGAACCAGTCCTCGCCGAGCACCTCGACGAAGGCGCTGCGCACGTAGCGGGTGAGCACCGAGGCCTGCACCAGCGCCAGCGAGAGCACCGGCAGCACCATCCGTCGGGCCCACTCGACGGGATCGCTGGTCAGGGGGACGTAGCCGTTGGCGGGCAGCCAGCGCAGCCGCACGGCGAAGACGACCACCAGGATGATGCCGGCCAGGAAGGCGGGCACGGCCATGCCGAGCTGGCTGAGCACCGAGATGAGGCTGCCGCTCCAGTGGCGCCGACGGGTCGCGGCGACCATGCCGACGGGAACGGCGACCAGCAGCGAGACGACCATGCCCAGGCCGACCAGCCACAGCGTCACCGCCAGTTTGGGGGCCATCATGTGCAGCACGCCCTCACCGGTGCGGGCGCTGGTGCCGAAGTCACCGGTGACCATGCCGCCCAGCCACTCCAGGTAGCGCACCGGCCAGGGACGGTCGAGCCCGAGCTCGACGCGCAGCGCCTCCAGCGAGGCCGGGTCGGCCTGGTCGCCCAGGATGGTGGTGGCGACGTCTCCCGGGAGCAGGTTGACCAGGCAGAAGATCACCAGTGAGGCGACCAGCAGGCTCAGGGCGAAGGCCCCGAGCCTGCTGGCGATGCGTGTGCCGCGGTTCACGGATCAGGCGTCGCGGGAGGCCACGGTGGTCAGGTCGAAGCTCTCACTGGTGGCATTGGCCGGCACACCACTGATGTCGGCCTTGGTCACCACGATGTGTGGGAAGAGCCACAGGAAGTCGGCGGCCGCGTCGTCGCTGAGCGTCTTGGCGGCCTGCTTCATCAGCGCGACCGACTGCTCGTTGTCGGCCTTGTCGGCCTGGGCGATGAGCTTCTGGAAGTCCGGGTTGTCGTAGTGCCAGTAGTAGGTGGGATCGGCGAACTTGTCGATGTCCCGCGGCTCGACGTGGTTGACGATCGTCATGTCGTAGTTGCCGTCGTCGTGCACCTCCTTGAGCCAGCGGGCCCAGTCGAGCTCCTCGACCTTGGCGGTGATGCCGACGGCCTTGAGCTGGCTGGAGATGAACTGTGCCGAGCCGGGACCGTAGGGCAGCGTGGGCACGCGCAGCCGCAGCGTCAGGTTGGACTCTCCTGCCTGCTTCAGCAGGGCCCTGGCCTTGGTCGGGTCATGGGCGTAGTCCTTCGAGAGGTCCTCGTACCAGGGGTCGGTGGGCGGCACCATGGAGCCGATCATCGTGCCCTTGCCGGCCCAGACCGTCTCGAGCAGGGCCTTGCGGTCGATGGCGTGGCGGATCGCCTGGCGCACCTCGCGCTTCTTCAGCGCGGGATTGCCACCCTTGCCCTGGTTCATCCCGAGCACCACCTCGCCATTGCTGGTGCCCTCGGTGACGGTGTAGCGCGAGGTGTCGGAGAACTGGTCCACCGCCTCCGGCGCGGTCAGGTCACTGATGATGTCCAGGTCGCCGGACAGCATCGCGGAGTTCATCGAGTTGGCGTCGGCGAAGTAGCGGAAGGTCGCCGTCTCGAAGTGGGTCGGGGTGCCCCAGTAGGACTTGTTGCGGTCCAGGCGCACCGACTCGCCCCGCTTCCAGGCGCCGAAGGCGAAGGGGCCCGAGCCGACGGGCTTGCTCGACAGGGTGGCGAAGGAGTCGGGGTCGGCGATGATGCCGGCGCGCGAGGCCATCGCGTAGAGCCAGGACTGAGAGGGGGTCTTCAGCTTGACCGTCACGGTGTCGGCATCGGTGGCGGTGGCGCTGACCACGCCGGACATCTCCTGCTTCAGTGTCCCGACCACTCGCTTGTCGGTGCGGATCCGCTGGATGTTGGCCACCACGGCCTTCGCGTCGACCTTGTCGCCGTCGGAGAAGTGGGCCTTGGGCTGCAGGTCGAAGGTGTAGGTGAGGCGGTCGGGCGAGACCGTCCACTTCTGCGCCAGCAGCGGCTTCAGCTCGCCGGTGCCGTCGATCTTCACCAGCGTCTCGTAGACGTTGTAGAGCAGGGCCTGGGGAATCGCGGCGCCGCTCTGGGTGGTGGGATCCATGGACTCCGGCTGGGCCGTGGCGCCGATCACGAGGCTGCGCGCCTGCTCCTGCTGCTGGGGGTCGGGCCCCGTCGAGGAACAACCACTGACCAGTGCCACCAGCGTCGCGGTTGCGAGTGCGCCCTTGCCCAAGGATGCCATGCGTGTTCTCCTGCAGATGTGACGGAGTGCCCGGGCCGGCCGCCCAGGCTGGTAAGACTCTACAACGGGGCAGCCGCCGGCCCCGACGACGCCACATCCCACGAAGGAGTCCCTGATGGCCGAAGGCCAGTTCCCCTCAGCGCGGGCCACGAGGCCGACGCGCCTGGTGGGCGAGGTCGCCCTGCGGGCCTTCGACCTGTCGGAACATGCCGTCGGGCTGGCGAGGGACGAGCAGCACCGGCGTGTCGAGCGCTGGCGTTCCCGGCTGTTCATGATCCTGCAGATCTCGGTTGCCGCCGGCACCGCATGGTTCCTCGGCCAGCACCTGCTGGGGCACACCATGCCCTTCTTCGCCTCGGTGGCCGCGATCATCTGCCTCGGCTTCAGCTTCGGCCAACGCGTCTCCCGCGTGGTGGAGGTGGCCTGTGGCGTCTTCATCGGGGTGATGACCGGAGACCTGTTCGTGATGCTCGTCGGCACCGGCCCCTGGCAGATCATGCTGGTCTGCTTCGTGGCGATGAGCGTGGCCACCTGGTTCAACGCCAAGCCGCTGATGATCAACCAGGCCGGCATCCAGGCAGCCACCGTGATGACACTGATGCCCGCCCCGGACGAGGGCTTCAGCCGGTGGGCCGACGCGCTGCTGGGGTGCTGCCTCGCGCTGCTCTTCGCACTGGTGGCGCCGACGAGCCCGGTGCAGAAGCCGCGCCGCAAGGCCGCCGCCGTCCTGCAACAGGTCTCGCGGACCCTTCGGGAGGCGCGCCAGGCCCTGGCCAGCGGTGACGCCGAGGCCGCCTCGGTGACCCTGCGCCATGCCCGCGACACGGAGCGGGAGCTGACCCAGCTCGTCGAGGCCGCCAACGAGGGTGTCGCGGTGGCCCGCTACTCGCCCCTGCTGCGTTCCGAGCGCGACCACGTCCAGGCGATCGCCGAGATCGTCGCCCCGCTCGACCGGCTGCTGCGCAACCTCAGGGTGCTGGCCCGGCGGGCGACGATTGCCACCTGGCGGGGCGAGAAGGTGCCCGAGCCCTACCTGAGGGTGCTCGACGAGCTGGCCGACGTCACCGACTTCTGCGCCCAGGAGCTGGCGGCCCGCCGCCTGCCGTCGAGGGCTCGGGGGCGCATCGAACTGGTGGCCCGTGCCACCGCCCAGATGGGCGTGCAGGGCTCGATGTCGGGCATCGTCGTGCTGGCGCAGGCCCGCTCGATGCTGGTCGACCTGCTGGAACTCACCGGGATGAGCTATGCCGAGGCCCGTTCCCTCGTGCCCGAGATGGACTGACGTGGTTGGCAGATGGCGCCCGCACGGCCCGATTTTGTCTTTCGTCAGTGTGTGTGTAATGTTGTGTTCACCGACGCGGGGTGGAGCAGCTCGGTAGCTCGCTGGGCTCATAACCCAGAGGTCACAGGAGGT
>NZ_JBHWOO010000074.1:0-19043 GCF_043424415.1 Luteococcus sp.
GAGGTGCAGGGCACCGCCGAGGGTGTCCCCTTCGACCGCGCCACCCTCGATGCCCTGCTCGACCTGGGTCTCAAGGGCTGCAGCGAGCTCAAGGCACTCCAGGAAGAGGCGCTGGCCCAGTGAGCGAGCACGACGCGGCGAACCAGCCGCAGGAGAGCGGGTGCCGGGAAACCGAGCGCCAGAAGGTGGTGCTGGCCACCAACAATGCCAAGAAGCTCGTCGAACTCCGGGCTGCCCTGGAGGCCGCCGACCTGCCCGTCGACGTGCTGGGGCTCTCCGACGTGGAGCACTACGAGGCCCCCGCCGAGACCGAGCAGAGCTTCGAGGGCAATGCCCTGGTCAAGGCCCGCGAGTGTGCCCTGCGCACCGGGCTGCCGGCCCTGGCCGACGACTCGGGAATCGAGGTCGACGTCCTCAACGGCTGCCCCGGCGTGCGCTCGGCCCGCTGGGCCGGGCCGGCCTGCGACGACGAGGCCAACAACGACCTGCTGCTGGCCCAGGTGGACGACGTCCCCGCGGACCAGCGCCAGGCCCGCTTCGTCTGCGCCATCGCCATCGTGGTCCCCGACGGGAAGGGCGGCATGAGCCGCGCCGAGACCGTGCGTCGCGAATGGCCGGGCATGCTGGACACCGAGCGCCACGGCAGCTTTGGATTCGGCTACGATCCGCTGTTCATCCCCGACGACGCCCCCGAGGTGGACGGGCGTCGCCTGTCCAGCGCCGAACTCGAGCCGGAGCACAAGAACCGGATCTCGCACCGGGGCCAGGCCATCGAGGCGATCACCCCGATGGTCGCAGGCCTGCTCGGGCTCAAGATGCCCGAGGAGGGTGTGGGACGGCCCGAGTCGAACGGGCAGGACGCGCCCGACGAGGGCCAGGAGGACTGATGCAGCAGTACCTCGACCTGCTCACCCGCGTCCTGGACGAGGGCGTCGACAAGTCCGACCGCACCGGCACCGGGACGCGCAGTGTCTTCGGGCACCAGATGCGCTTCGACCTGGCCGACGGCTTCCCACTGCTGACCACCAAGAAGCTGCACACCCGCAGCATCTTCGGGGAGCTGCTGTGGTTCCTGCGCGGCGACACCAACATCGGCTGGCTGCACGAGAACAAGATCTCCATCTGGGACGAGTGGGCCGACGAGAACGGTGACCTGGGCCCGGTCTACGGCTACCAGTGGCGCAGCTGGCCCACGCCCTCGGGTGAGCACGTCGACCAGATCGCCAAGGTCATCGACTCCATCAAGCGCAACCCGGATTCGCGTCGCCACATCGTCAGCGCCTGGAATGTGGCCGACGTGGACTCGATGGCCCTGCCGCCGTGCCACGCGATGTTCCAGTTCTACGTCGCCCCCGGGATCGGCGGGGGGCGGGGCAGGCTTTCCTGCCAGCTCTACCAGCGCAGCGCCGACCTCTTCCTGGGCGTGCCCTTCAACATCGCCAGCTATGCGCTGCTGACCCACCTGGTGGCGCAGGTCTGCGACCTGGACGTCGGCGACTTCGTGCACACCTTCGGGGATGCGCACCTGTACTCGAACCACAGGGAGCAGGCCCGGCTGCAGCTGACCCGCGAGCCGCGGCCGCTGCCGAGGCTGCGGCTGAATCCGGAGGTGACCGAGATCGACCGCTTCGAGCTCTCGGACATCGAGATCACCGACTATGACCCCCACCCTGCGATCAAGGCACCGATCGCCGTGTGAGAACGCTGTCGTGGGACCATGGAAGCACTGGGAGGAGAGCACAATGCGCGTCATCGCCATCGCCGTCGTCGGGCGCAACGGTGTGATCGGGGACGGTCACGACCAGCCCTTCAAGTTCCGGGAGGACTGGGAGAGGTTCAAGGCCACCACCCTGGGCCACCCGATCATCATGGGCCGCCACACCCATGAGGCGATCGGGCGCTACCTGCCGGGTCGCACCACGATCGTGGTGAGCCGTGACCCGGAGCAGGTGGAGCTCAGCGACCGTGAGGACGCCCCGAGCTTCGCCGTCGGATCGGTGGAGCTGGCCCTGGAGCTGGCCGAGTCGCTGGACGACGTGTGCTTCGTCTGCGGCGGCGGCCAGGTATACGAGAACACCTGGGAGTTCCTGACCGAGCTCGACATCACCCAGGTCCACGACGAGGCGCCGGGATCGGTCCTCTTCCCCGAGGTGGACCCCGACGAGTGGCAGCTGCTGATGCGCGAACCACGCGGCGGGTTCGACTTCACCCGACTCTTCCCGATCAGCACCACCGAGCGGCTCACCCTGGTTCCGGTCGGTCCCGAGGACCTCGACGACTGGGTGCGGCTCTACACCGCCCCCGACCTGCCCGAGGTGCCGATCGAGCGCCACCGGGTGGGCATCGAGGCCAATGTGCAGCACTGGCTCAATGACGGACTGGGCTACTGGCTGGTCAAGGACAGCCTGCATGACCGTCCGATCGGTGTGGGCGGGGTGCGTCGTAACAAGGAACTGCCCGAGGGGGTCTGGGGCCTCTACTACCGCTTCGAGGAGGCCTCGCGCAGCCAGGGCTATGCCTTGGAGTTGGCCCAGGCCGCGGTGCGCTCGCTGAAGGTGGTCGATCCCGACGCCGAACTGCGTGCTGCCTTGCGTCCAGGCAATGCGGCGGCGATCGCGGTCGCCGAGAAGCTGGGGCTCGTCCTGACCGCCGAGTCCGACGACGAGCGCGGTCCGCTTCAGGTGTGGTCGGCGAAGGTCGCCGACCTCGCGTGAAACCCACCGCCTCGATCCTGCACCTCGACCTCGACGCCTTCTTCGCGGCGGTCGAGCAGCGGGACAAGCCCTCCCTGCGGGGCAAGGCCGTGATCGTCGGCGGCACCGGGGGGCGGGGCGTGGTCTCGACGGCCAGCTACGAGGCCCGAGTCTTCGGGGCCCGGTCGGCCATGCCCATGCACGAGGCACGACGCCGGGCACCCCATGCCGCGGTGCTCGGGGGCCGTTTCGACGCCTACCGCCAGTCGAGCCGGATCGTCATGCAGCTGCTGCACGAGCTCTCGCCGTTGGTGGAGCCGCTGAGCATCGATGAGGCCTTCGTGGACCTGGAGGCGGGCGGGCATGACTGCACCAGCACCGAGAGTCTGCGGGCGCTGGGGGAGCGTCTGCGTGCTGACCTGTACGAGCGCACCGAGGGGTTGACCGCCAGCGTCGGGATCGGGTCGAGCAAGTTCATCGCCAAGGTGGGCAGTGAGATGGCCAAGCCCAATGGTCTGGTCGTGGTGGAGCCCGGTACGGAGGTGGCCACGATCCGTCCGCTGCCGGCTCGTGCCGTGCCGGGGGTGGGGCCCGCGACCATGGAGAAGCTGGAGCGTCTGGGAATCCGGACGGTGGCCGACCTGCAGAAGGCGGAGCTCACCGAACTGGTGCGTGAGGTGGGGCGCAGCTGGGGGACCTCGCTGCACGAGCTGGCCTTTGCCCGCGACGACCGTGCCGTCAGCGCCCATCGGGAGGCCAAGTCGATCTCGGTGGAGGACACCTTCGAGCGCGACCTGACCGACCGTGCCGAGCTGGAGGCCATCGCCACCAGGGATGCGGCGATCGTCGCGGACCGGCTGCGTCGCTCGGGCCAGTTCGCTCGCACCATCACGCTCAAGCTGCGGCTGGCCGACTTCACCACGTGGACGCGCTCACGCACGCTGGAGGGCGCCACCGACAACACCGAGCGGATCGCCCAGGTGGCCCGGGAGCTGCTGGCCGCGCTGGACGTGCGGGAGGGGATCCGGCTGCTGGGCATCGGCGTGGCCAACTTCACCCAGGCGGCCCAGGAGGAGCTGTTCTCCATCGACGGCGAGCAGGTCAGGCTGGTCGACCAGACCAGCACCAGCTACGACGCGCCCCCGGAGCGCCGCAGAAGGGGTGGCGAGTGGAGCCCCGGAAGCGAGGTGCTGCACCCCGAAATGGGGCGTGGCTGGGTCTGGGGGTCGGGCCTTGGGCGGGTGACCGTGCGCTTCGAGACCCGCCACACCGGAGTCGGGCCGGTCCGCACCTTCCGGGCCGACGAAGAGCAGCTCACCCGCCCCGACGGGCCCCTGCCGATGCGGTGGGAGCAGCCCGGGACCGTGCCCTAGACTTGCAGCCCTGGCCGAAGTGGTGGAATTGGCAGACACGCAGGATTTAGGTTCCTGTGCCTTCGGGCGTGAGGGTTCAAGTCCCTTCTTCGGCACCAGACACGACACCCCAGACACGAAGTGAGGGCCTTTTGATCCGTCATCGGATCAAAAGGCCCACACTGTGTCGTGAATGGTGCTCAGATGCCCAGCTCCCGGCGCAGCCTGGCGACGTGGCCGGTGGCCTTGACGTTGTACTGGGCCACCTCGATGGTGCCTTGTCCGTCCGCGTCGACATCGACGACGAAGGTGGAGCGGATGACGCCCTCGATCTCCTTGCCGTAGAGCTTCTTGGTGCCAAAGGCGGCATAGGCGTTCAGCGCGGTGCGCTCCGGGTCGGCCAGCAGGGTCACTGAGAGCTGCTCCTTCTCGCGGAACCTGGCCAGCTTGGCGGGGGTGTCGGGGCTGATGCCGATGACGGTGTAGCCGGCGGCGGCGATCTCGTCGAGCGAGGCCGTGAAGTCGACGGCCTGCACGGTGCACCCGGGCGTCATCGCCGCGGGGTAGAAGTAGACGATCACCTTGCGACCGCCGAAGTCGGAGAGGCTGATGACCTTCTCGTCGGCATCGGGGAGGCTGAATTCGGGGGCGGGAGAGCCCGCCTGGAGGCGCTCTGACATGACCATGATGCTAGCCGGGTTCGCGTTCAGCGCACATCCGTCGTCCACCTCACGTGGCCGCGACGCTGCTGGTGGGCATAGGCTGGTCAGGTACGTCGGGCCGGGAGGCCTGCCGCCGCCCACGCCAGGAGGAGAGACGATGGCTGACAAGAAGAAGCAGAAGGACAACCGCTCGGCCCAGCAGATCCGCGCCGACATCGCCGCGGCACGTGCTCGGATGTCGGCCAATGTCGAGGGGCTGGTCACCGAGGTGCACCCCAAGGCCGTCAAGCAGCGCACCGTCGACGATGTCAAGGCCTTCGCCATGGCCGAGGCGGAGCACGCCAAGAGCCAGATCAAGGATGAGGACGGCTGGCGCACCGATCGCCTGACGCTGGCCGGTGCCGTCGCCGGTGCCGCGCTGGTCGCGGTCCTGACCTTGCGCGCCATCGCGCGCAAGGTCAGCAAGCGCTGACGCAGGCGGGCTGCCGAAAGGGCAGTGGTGAAGGGGGAGAGCTGCTCTGCAGCCCTCCCCCTTCTGTTCGTGGTGGGTCGTCGGTCGGGGCCAACCGATGTTCGGCGGGTCTGCCGGGCGGAGACGGGAGGTCTCTTGGCATCGTGATGATTTGGATCGAAACAGATCGCTCTCACTAGTGCTTTCACGGAAATGTCCGGATATCTTTGGTTTGATTTGGAATCAGCTTGGTAACAATGCTGAAGAAGTTTCGGACAGGGTCTTCCGGGGCGGACTCCGGTGGTTATATTGCTCCGCAAGTCCCAGTCCGATTGGGGCCACACAACGAAGTGAGGGAACGTCCTATGTCATCGACCACCAAGACCCAGCGCCTCGCAGCCGCAGGCCTGTCCGTCGTCGCCGTCCTGACCACCGCAGCCTGTGGGGGAGGCGGGGACTCCAAGGACTCGGCCGATGCCGGTGCGGCCCTGAACTGGGACCAGCGTGGCCCCATCACATTCGTGCAGGGCAAGGACAACAACAACCTGGTCCAGCCCCTGCTGGACAAGTGGAATGCCAAGCACCCCGACGAGAAGGTCACCTTCGTCCAGCTCTCGGCCTCGGCCGACGAACAGCGCCAGAAGATGGTCGACAATGCCAACACCAAGGGCGCCTCCAACTACGACGTGCTCTACCTCGACATCGTGTGGACCGCCGAGTTCGCCGCCAAGCAGTGGGTGCACGAGCTTCCTGCCGACAAGTTCTCCACCGAGGGAATGCTGAAGCCCGCCGTTGACGGCGCCACCTACTTCAACAAGCTCTACGCCTACCCGACCAGCTCCGACGGCGCCATGCTCTACTACCGCAAGGATCTGCTCGACAAGGCCGGTGTGAAGGAGGCCCCGAAGACCTGGGCTGACATGAAGGCTGCCTGCACCAAGGTGAAGTCGCTGCCCGAGGGCAAGTCGCTCGACTGCTACGGCGGCCAGTTCCAGAAGTACGAGGGGCTGACCTGCAACATCACCGAGATCGTCAACTCTGCCGGCGGCCAGTTCCTGGACAAGGACGGCAAGCCCCAGGTGAACTCGGAGGCCTCGCTCAAGGGTGTCCAGTGGCTGCAGGACAGCTTCAAGGACGGCACCATCCCGAAGGCTGCCACCACCTGGATGGAAGAGCCCTCCCGCGAGGTCTTCCAGCAGGGCAAGCTCGTCTTCCTGCGTCAGTGGCCTTACATCTACTCGTTGATCGATGCCAAGGACGGCAGCTCGAAGGTCAACGGCAAGTTCGGCATTGCTCCGCTCCCCGGACTCGACGGCCCCGGCGTCTCGACCCTGGGCGGCCACAACCTGGCCATCAGCAAGACCGCGAAGAACCTGGGCACGGCCAAGGACTTCATCCTGTGGTACGGCGAGGAGGCGCAGCAGAAGACGGCGGCCCAGAAGGCCACCCTGGCCCCCACCCGTGAGTCGCTGTACTCCGACCCAGAGCTGGTCAAGCAGCTGCCCTACCTGCCGGTGCTCAAGGAGTCCATCGCCACGGCACAGGCCCGGCCCAAGGCCGTCGCCTACAACGACGTGACCCAGGCGATCCAGGATGCCTCGTCCAATGCCATCGCCGGCAAGGATCCCAAGGCCACCTTCGACGGCCTGCAGACCAAGCTCACCGAGCTGACCAAGGCCTGAGCCCGCGGCAGCACCGTGTCCGGCACGGACCTTCGCGTCCGTGCCGGACACGGTGCCGGTCGACCCACTCCCAAAGGAGGGAACCCGATGGCCATCGCTGTCGACAATCCCGGCGCGGCCGGTCGCAAGCCCCGCAAGAATGCGTTGAGTGACGGGCAGGGTGCCCTTGCCTGGCTCCTCACCGCCCCCACCCTGGCCGTGATCCTGTTCGTGGTCGGCATCCCGATCGTGCTCAGCGTGATCGAGTCCTTCTACAAGACCAGCAACGGAATCGACCCGGTCACCGGCATGGCCGACACCGGGACCAAGTTCGTCGGTCTGGAGAACTACCTGACGGCACTGACCTCGAAGAGCACCGCCGTCGAGGGGGTCTTCGGGTCCCTTCCGCGACTGTTGAATGCCTTCGTCAACAACATGTTCTTCACCGTGGTCTGTGTCCTGATCGAGACCGTCCTCGGTGTGGCGATGGCTCTCATCATGGCGCGTGCCTTCAAGGGCACGGGCCTGGTACGTGCCGCCATCCTGGTGCCGTGGGCGATCCCCACGATCGTCTCGGCCAAGCTCTGGTTCGTGATCTTCCAGTCCAATGGCGTGATGAACAGGATCATCGGCGACCAGGTGTTGTGGCTCGGTGACTCCGCGGCCTCGCAGATGGCCGTGATCATGGCGGACGTGTGGAAGACCGCGCCCTTCATCGGCCTACTGACCCTGGCGGGGCTGCAGACCATCCCGGCCGAGGTGTACGAGGCGGCCAAGGTGGACGGTGCGACCGTCTGGCAACGCTTCGTCCACATTACCCTGCCGATGGTGAAGCCGGCCCTGGTGGTCGCGGTGCTCTTCCGCACCCTCGACACCATGCGCATGTTCGACCTCCCGTACGGCCTGATCGGCCCCAACAAGTACTCGGTCGAGACGCTGAGCATGTTCGCCTACAACGAGGCCATCAGCCAGCGCTATGGAGCGGCCGCCGCCTACTCGATCCTGCTCTTCCTGTTGATCGTCCTGGTCGCCTTCCTGTTCATCAAGTTCCTGGGTGCCGACGTGGTGGGGGACGACGAGTCCCGTGCCCGTAGTGAGCAGCGTCGGCGGTTGCGCAAGCTGCACAAGCAGCAGGTCAACCGCACCAAGGCCGCCCAGAAGACCATCACCAGCGGGGAGAGTGCAGCATGACCCAGCAGGCATCGATGAGCACTGCGGTTCCGGCCGGGCCGGAGCGGATGAGCAAGCAGGAGCTTGAGAGTCTCAACAAGCCCACCCGATCGGGCAAGGACGTGGCCGGCGGCATCGCCTCGCTGCTCGGCATCGCGATGATCATCATCTACTGCATCCTGCCCTTCCTGTGGATGGTGATCAGTTCGCTGCGCCTGCCCAGCATGGGCCTGAGCACCGATTTCATTCCCAACCCGGTCTCCGTGGAGAACTACAGGATCGTCTTCAACGCGAAGAACAACTTCGTCACCGCCATTGGCAACTCGATCCTCATCTCGACCGTGACCACCCTGCTGACGTTGTTGTTCGGCATCGTCGCCGCCTATGCACTGGCTCGTCTGCGCTTCAAGGGCAAGGCTCTCGTGCTGGCCATCATCATTGGCTGCTCGATGTTTCCGGCGATCACGATCCTGGTGCCACTTCTGAAGATGTTCACCGGGAATTACTCGTGGCTGCCGATCGACTGGATGAACCAGTACCAGGCGGTGATCATCCCGTCGCTGTCCTTCGGTCTGCCGCTGTGCGTGTGGAACCTGACGGCCTTCTTCCGTCAGCTGCCGGTCGAGCTGGAGCAGGCGGCCATGGTGGACGGGTGCACGCCCATCACCGCCTTCCGCAAGATCATCCTTCCGCTCGCGGCGCCGGGCATCTTCACGACGGTCATCCTCACCTTCATCGCCGTCTGGAACGAGTACATGTTCGCCATGACCTTCCTGCCCGGCAAGGAGAAGATGACCGCGCCCGTCTCGCTCGCGGGCTTCACCGGCGACTCGGCCTTCAACATCCCCTACGGCGCGATCATGGCGGCCGGTGTCGTCGTGACGGTTCCGCTGCTCGCCATGGTGCTGCTCTTCCAGCGACGCATCGTCGCCGGACTGACCGCCGGTGGCGTGAAGTGACACGTTGTCGGTCCTTGTCCCGCCGAGCTCTGGAGGGCCGGACCGTGCCAAGGTCAGCGCTCGTGGCGTGGAGTGTCAGCAGGCCCTGATCGCCGCAGCCAGTCAAGGGGCGCCCACCGGTGGTGGGCGCTCCTTTGGCGTTCCGGCCCTGGATGGGCAAAGACTGGAGTGCGAGGGACGCAGGACCGTGGTCGGATGGGTCGACCGGGCGTGGCACCTACAGTGGCCCTATGATCCTTCCCACGCACCAGCGGCTCCGCATCGCCGGTCATGCCTTGCTGGTGGTAACTGTGGCGCTCTCGCTGATGCAGAACCTGGTGCTGAATCCCCTGGCCGCGGTGCCGGGGCATTCGCTGGGCCAGATTCAGGCCGAGGTGGCGGCAGCCGGCCAGTCCCTGGATACGGGTCTGGTCATCGCCGCCGCGGTCGTCTACCTGGGCTTGGCCACGGCGCTGCTGGTGAGGACCCGCTCGGCCGTCCTGGCAGCGGTCCTGCTGGCCGGAGTCGCGCCACTGCACTGGTTCTCCTCCTTCGGGCCCGGGATCGCGCTGGCCGACACTTACGGGATCTCCGGCGCACCGCAGGCGCCATGGGGCTGGCTCGTCATGGCCCTTGCGCTGGCGGGAGGGGGAGTGCTGTTGGCGATGGCCAGCAGGCCCCGCGCCCCACGATTTGCATCCCCGCAGCACCGGCGCGTATAGTGATTCAACGCGCGCACCGCTAGCTCAACTGGCAGAGCAGCTGACTCTTAATCAGCGGGTTCAGGGTTCGAGTCCCTGGCGGTGTACCACACGAAGACCCCAGTCCTTGCGGCTGGGGTCTTCTGCATGTGCGGGCGCCGAGGCTTCGATTTGGTGTCCGGGGCGAGGAAGTGTAATGTTTCTTCTCGCGCGCACCGCTAGCTCAACTGGCAGAGCAGCTGACTCTTAATCAGCGGGTTCAGGGTTCGAGTCCCTGGCGGTGTACAACACGAATGAGAAGAAGGCCCCGATGAATGGTCGGGGCCTTCTTCTCATTCCCGGGCCGGTTGGCCTTCCGCAGGGGCGTCAGCGGTCCAGCAGCGCCAGCTCGTCCTCGGTCAGTTCAAGCTCGGCGGCCTTGGCCGAGTCGGTGATCGACTCGGGACGGCTCGCACCGGGGATCGGGATGAGCTTGCTGCTCTTGGTCATCTCCCAGGCCAGCACCACCTGCTGCGGGCTCACGCCGTGCTCGCGGGCGACTTCACCGAAGACGGCGAAGCGCTCACCGACGGCCGTCGCGTCGCCCCCGGCGCCGCCCAGCGGGCTCCAGGGCAGGAAGTTGATGCCGTGGTCGTCGCAGTGGGCGAGCTCGTCGGCCGAGCTGCGGAAGCGCGGCGAGAACTCGTTCTGGACACTCGCCAGCCCGCCCTCGCCGAGGACCTCCTGGGCCACCTCGATCTCCTCGACATTGGCATTGCTGATGCCGATGGCCTTGACCAGGCCCTCCTTCTGGAAGTCGGCGAAGTGCTGCACCACCTCGCCGTAGACCTTCCAGCGGTCGGGGCGGTGCCACTGGTACAGGTCGATGCAGTCCACTTCCAGGGCGCGCAGGGAGGCCTCCAGCGCCTTGCGCAGGTAGGCCTTGGAGCCGTCGCGGCCCCAGGTCTCGCCCTCGCCGCGGGTGATGCCGCCCTTGGTGGCCACCACGATGCCGTCACGGCCTGAGATCCCGCGCAGCGCATCGGCCACCACGCGCTCGTTGTGCCCCATCTGGTCCCAGCTGGGGGCGTAGATGTCGGCGGTGTCGAAGAAGGTGATGCCGGCATCCAGCGCCGCGTGGATGGTGGCGCGCGCCTGCTCCGGGCTGGGCTGCGGGTCGCGGGCCATGCTCAGGGGCATGCACCCCATCCCGATTGCGCTGACGGTGAAGGGGCCGAGCTGTCGAGTCTTCATGGACTCGACCGTAGTGGCTTCGACAGGCTCGGCCAACGATGTGGGTGGCTCGGCCAACGATCCCTGAGCCTGTCGAAGGGATTCAGAGGCTGCGGGCGTGCTCGATGCGCTGGCGGCGCAACTGGTCGAGCTCGGGTATGGGCAGCGGCTCGAGCTGCTCCCCGATGGCCAACTGCAGCAGGTGGTCGGCGAGCTCGGGATTGCGCGCCAGGACCGGCCCGTGCGGGTAGGTGCCGATGATGCGGCCGTCGGGGCTGACGGCGCCCTCGGTGCCGCCACCGTCATTGCCCACGCCCACCTCGAGGCTGGCCAGGGCAGTGACGCCGCTGCCGAGGGTGGTGTGGCCACCATGGTTCTCGAAGCCGGTGATGATGCTCTCGGAGCCGTCGGGGCGCGTCCAGCGGTGCAGCACCTCACCCACCGCACGCACCGGTCCTCGACGGGTGGTGACGTCGAGCAGGCCCAGGCCCTCGGTCACCTCGTCGCGGTCCCCGACGGTGAAGGAGTTGCCGCAGACCTGGTAGCCGGCGCACACGGCCAGCAGCACGCCGCCAGCCTGCAGCCCCTTCGCGAGGCCACCATCGGTGCGGATCGCCTTCAGTGCGCTGATCTGGGCCATGTCCTCGCCGCCACCGAGCAGGTAGAGCTGTGCGTCGGCAGGCACCGGATCACCGGGCTCGACGACGACGAGCTCCGCCTCGATGCCGCGCATCCGCAGCCGCTGCACGGCCACGGTGGCATTGCCCTGGTCGCCGTAGATGCCCAGCAGGCTCTGGTAGACCAGAACGATCTTGACGGGAGTGTGTGCGGGGCTCATGCGAGGCCTCCCAGCTTGCGCAGCTTCTGGAATGGTGTGTAGGTGCTCAGGACGTCGACCACGACGTCTTCACCGGCCAGCTCCCCGGCCCGGGCGATGGCGGCCGACAGGTCGGGCACCACCTCGTGGCCGACGCCGCCATAGGTCAGGCGCACGGCCAGGTCGAGGGCACGCGGGCCCGTGCAGATGACCCGGCGGCCGGCCAGCTGTTCGTAGTCGACGTCCCACAGCCAGCTGACATCCTTGCCGTCGGCGGCGATCGCGTCGATGGCCAGCACGACGGGGTCGGTGGCGGCCAGCGGCAGGCTCTCGGCCCAGCCGGCAGGGTTCTTGCTCAGCATCAGCCGTGCCTTCACCGGCCGGCCGGAGGCGGCACCGAAGGTGGCCACGGCATAACGCCCGGCAGGGCTGGTGACCGTCTGCATGCCGCGCAGCGCCACCTCCGGCTCGATGCCCATCAGTCGGGCGGCGGCCAGCGCACAGGCGGCGTTGGCGCGGTTGAACCGGCCGGGCACCTGCAGGTCGAGGGTCCACGTGGTCCCGTCGGCCTCGGTGACCTCGTCACCGTGCACGGTGTAGTCGGCGACCGGCTGGGTGAGGGGGCACTCGGGGCAGTCCCAGTGGCCACGGTCGAGCGACCCTGGAGCGAGAGGGACGCTCGTGTGCCGCAGCACCGCGCCGCAGTTCGGGCACAGCGCGGCGTCCTGGGTCCATCCCGCGCCGGTGTCGATCCAGACCACCGTGCGCGCGGTCCCGGCGGCCCAGGTGGTGAGCGGGTCGCAGGCATTGGCGACGACCACGGGCCCGTCGGCCCCGGCAGCCTCCAGTGCGACGCGCCAGCCGCGGCCCAGGCTCTTGATCTCGTGGTTGCGGTCCATCTGGTCGCGGCTGAAGTTCAGCAGCACCAGCACCTCGGGGCGGCCCTCCGCGATGATGCGGGGCACGATCCGTTCGTCGGTCTCCAGGACGGCGATGCCGGCCTGCGGCGCCTCGGCCAGTGCGGAGGCGACGCCGTGGTACAGGTTGGCGCCGTCGGCATTGGTGACCACCTGGCGCTGGCCGTCGGGGGTTCCGGCGCGCACGGCGGCGGCCAGCAGGTGTGTAGTGGTGGTCTTGCCATTGGTGCCGGTGACCGCGGCGATGCGCCGCTCGGCCAGCAACTTGCCCAGCGCCTGCGGGTCGATGCGCATCATCACCTGGCCCCGGATCGAGGCTCCGGAGCCACGACCGGCCAGACGGGAGGCCAGGGCGGCGGCGCGTCCTGCGGTGGTGGCCAGGCCCAGGCGCAGGTCGGGCCGTGAGGAAGACGTGCGAGACATGGGGTCCATTGTGGCACCACGATTTTCCCGAGATGCCCACCTGGACGACTGACCGCATGGTTTTCTGGGGCATCCGGTCAAGTCCTGGCCGTCGCACCGCAGGAGAACACGAATGATGCTTGCAATCTGGGGCTACCTCATCGTGGTCGTCTTCATGATCCTGATCATGACGAAGAAGGCCACTCCCTTCACGGCCTTGGTCCTGGTCCCCCTGGTCATCGGCACGCTGGCAGGCTTCGGCCTGCGCATCGGCCCGTACAGCCTCGACGGCATCAAGGCCGTCGCCCCCACCGCGGTGATGCTGCTGTTCGCCATCCTCTACTTCGGCCTGATGATCACCGCCGGGCTCTTCGACCCACTGGTCCGTTTCATCCTGCGCATCGTCAAGGGTGATCCCCTCAAGGTGCTGGTCGGCACCGCCATCCTTGCCTCGGTGGTGAGTGTCGATGGCGACGGGAGCACGACCACGATGATCGTGTGTTCCGCCATGATCCCGGTCTACAAGCGTCTGGGCCTGAAGATGATGGACCTGGCGGTCATCGTCATCCTCGCCAACTCGGTGATGAACCTGCTGCCGTGGGGCGGGCCCACCGCCCGCATCATCGCCGCCCTGAACGTGGACGAGGGGGAGCTGCTGCGCCGCATCCTGCCCGGCATGTTCCTGGCCATCATCTGGGTGGTCTGCGTCTCGGTGATCCGCGGGCTCCAGGAGCGCAAGCGCCTGGGCATCCGCGAGCTCGACGAGGACGACATCGCCCATCTGGACGCCAGCATGTCCCACGACGACGACTACCTGCAGCGACCCCGGATGCTGTGGCCCAACTTCCTGCTCACCGCCGTGTTGATGGTGATGCTCGTCTTCGGCGGCATGTACGGCCTGCCGAAGGTGCCGGCCGCGGCGCTGTTCGAGATCGGCTTCGCGGTCGCCCTGGTGCTGAACTACCACAACGTGAAGGACCAGCAGAAGATCATCGAGATCCATGGCGCCAATGCACTGCAGGTGGTGACCATGGTGCTGGCCGCCGGCATCTTCATGGGCATGCTCAACGGCTCGGGCATGAGCCAGGCCATCGGGCAGTCGCTGGCCGCCTGGGTGCCCTCCGCGCTGGGCGGGCAGTGGCCGCTGGTGACCGCCATCGTCTCGGCGCCCGGCACCTTCCTGCTGAGCAATGACGCCTTCTACCTGGGCGTGCTGCCGATCCTGGCCCAGACCGGCGCCCAGTACGGCTTCAGCCCGATGGAGATCGGCGTCGCCTCCACCGTCGGGCAGGCCTTCCACCTGCTCAGCCCGCTGGTGGGATTCATCTACCTGCTGCTCAACCTGACCGGCGTCGACATGGGCGCCTGGCAGCGGCAGGCGGGCAAGTGGGCCTGTGGAACCTTCCTGGTCTTCCTGGTGAGCATGTACGTCTTCGGGGGAGTGCCGCTGTGATCCGACCGCAATCCCTGCCAGTGTCGGTGGCGCTGGTTAGGGTGGGGCCATGGTGACTGACAACGGACCCCAGCCCAATGTCTTCGACATCGAGACGGAGACCAGGCAGAACGAGAACTACCGCACGGTGGCCTGGAGCGGCAAGTACCTCCAGGTGACCCTGATGAGCATCAAGCCCGGTGAGGACATCGGCCTCGAGGTGCATCACGACACCGACCAGTTCCTGCGACTCGACGCGGGCAAGGGCAAGGTGCAGATGGGCCCGTCGAAGGACGAGTTGACCTTCGAGCAGGAGGTCAGCGACGGATGGAGCATCCAGGTCCCGGCCGGCACCTGGCACAACGTCACCAACATCGGTGACGAGCCGATGCAGGTCTACGCCATCTACGCCCCGGTGCACCACGCGGCCGGAGTCGTCCACACCGACTTCGCCGACGCCGAGGCGCAGGAGGAGGCCGGCAAGGACGAGCCGCCGAGCTGGAGCATCCAGCCCGAACAGTCGCGCTCCGACGAGACCGCCTGAGCGCTCCCGACGAAGCACTGACCACGATGCCGCCCGGCCTGCCGGGCGGCATCGTCGCGTCGTGGGAGCCTTCGGTCGACCCCGCCCACAATGGTAAAACCACACGATGTTACGGTGGCTGAAAGCTTCGCCGGGGGTCTTCGGTGGTGTCTGGAGACCGTTCGGCGACGATGACGAGCAGGAGGTCTCAATGCCGAGCCACGATGCCGCCGCAGTGCCCGCACGCAGGGCAGCGGTGGCCGACACCACAATCCAAACCCCCACTGGCAGTCCCACCACGAGCACGTCCCTCGCCCCGCTCGACGAGCAGCGTCGCCCGGCCGGGCACACCGGCGGCATCTCCAATGCCACCTGCAAGGTCGTGATGGCCCTCACCGGCGTCATCTTCGGCCTCTTCGTCCTGGTGCACATGGTGGGCAACCTCAAGATCTACACCGGGCCTGAGCACTTCAACAGCTACGCCCACTGGCTCCGCGCCGCCTTCGTCCCCGTCCTGCCCCACGAGGGGCTGCTGTGGATCCTGCGCGCCTTCCTGCTGGCCTGCCTGGCAGGTCACCTGTGGTGCGGCTGGCTGGTGCGCACCCGCGGTCGCGCGGCGCGCGGCTCCACCCGGCGCAAGGGCATGGCAGCCTCCAGCTGGATGGCCAGCTCGATGCCGCTGACCGGGCTGATCCTGCTCGGCTTCCTCGTCTTCCACCTGCTCGACCTCACCACGGGCACAGCACCGGTCGCCGCCGATGCCTTCCGCGGCCCGGAGCTGGAGGCCTCCTTCGCCTACTCCAATGTGGTGGCCTCCTTCAGTCGCTGGCCCGTCTCGCTCGTCTACGGCCTGACGATGCTCGCCCTGTGCGCCCACCTCGCCCACGGACTGGTGAGCGTCCTGCTCGACCTGGGCGCCGCCCCGGGCCGCGCCGCGGTCAAGAAGGCCAGCGCCATTGCCCTCGCGATCGGGCTCGTGGTGGCCATCGGCAACCTGACCATCCCGATCGCCGTCCTGACAGGAGTGGTGAAGTGAGCCCCGCAAAGATCGACATTCCCCGCGCAAGTACTCCGCTCGAAATTCCCCACGCGAGCACCCCGCTCGAAATTCCCCACGCGAGCACTCCGCTCGACGGCCGTGCCCCCGACGGCGACCCGGCCACCGCGTGGAGCCGCGCCAAGTTGCACTACCGGCAGGTGAGCCCACTGAACCGGCGCAAGTTCACCATCGTCGTGGTCGGCACAGGCCTGGCCGGCTCGGGCGCCGCGGCCGCGCTGGGCGAGCTGGGCTTCAACGTCGTCAGCTACACCTTCCACGACGCGGCACGCCGGGCCCACTCGGTGGCCGCCCAGGGCGGCATCAATGCCGCCCGCGCCCGCAAGGTGGACGGCGACTCCCTGGAGCGCTTCGTCAAGGACACCGTCAAGGGCGGCGACTTCCGAGCCCGTGAGGCCGACGTCTTCCGGCTGGCGGAGGAGTCGGTGCGTGTCATCGACCACATGGACGCGATCGGGGCGCCCTTCGCCCGCGAGTACGGTGGCCAGCTGCGCACCCGCTCCTTCGGTGGCGTGCAGGTGAGCCGCACCTACTACACCCGCGGCCAGACCGGCCAGCAGCTGCAGGTCGCGGCTGCGCGATCGGTGCAGCGGCAGGTGAAGGCCGGCACCGTGAAGCTGCGCACCCACCGCGAGGTGCTCGACCTGGTGGTCACCGACGGCAGGGTCAGGGGAGTGGTCGCCCGAGACCTGCGCACCGGCCGGATCGAGGTGCAGCCCGCCCACGCGGTGGTGCTGGCCACCGGCGGCTACGGCAAGACCTTCTTCCACTCCACGCTCGCCCACAACTCGAACGTGAGTGCTGCCTGGCGTGCCCACCGCCGCGGCGCGCTGTTCGCCTCGCCCTCCTACATCCAGTTCCACCCGACTGCGCTGCCGGTGAGCTCCCAGTGGCAGTCCAAGACCACCCTGATGAGCGAGTCGCTGCGCAATGACGGTCGCATCTGGGTGCCGAAGAAGCCCGGCGACGACCGCCCCGCCAACGACATCCCCGAGGAGGAGCGCGACTACTACCTGGAACGCAAGTACCCGGCCTACGGCAACCTGGCACCCCGCGACATCTCCTCGCGGGCGGCGCGGGAACAGATCGAGTCCGGCCACGGTGTCGGGCCGCTGCACAACAGCGTCTACCTCGACTTCCGCGATGCCATTGCCAGGCTGGGCAAGCAGACCATCGCGGAACGCTACGGCAACCTGTTCGAGATGTACCGCGATGCCACCGACGAAGACCCGTACACGGTGCCGATGCGCATCGCTCCCGGCGCGCACTTCGCCATGGGTGGCCTGTGGAGCGACTACAACATGCAGACCTCCATCGAGGGGCTCTTCGTCGGCGGGGAGGCGGGCTGGGGCTATCACGGCGCCAACCGCCTGGGCGCCAACTCGCTGCTCAGCGCCTGCGTCGACGGCATGTTCACCCTCCCGTACACGATCCCCGACTACCTCGCCGGGCACCTCAACGAACCACTGATCGGCCTCGACGACCCGGCCGTGCAGCAGACGGTCAGCGAGGCCACCGGGCGCCTCGACCGCCTCATGGGCATCGGCGGCACCACCGGCGTCGACCGCTTCCACCGCGAGCTGGGGGAGATCCTCTACACCGGCTGTGGCGTGGCCCGCAGCGCGGAGGGCCTGGTCGAGGCCATCGGCAAGGTGCGCGAGCTCAGGCAACGCTTCTGGAGCGACCTGCGCATCCCCGGCAGCGGGGCCGAGCTCAACCAGGAGCTCGAACGGGCCGGCCGCGTCGCCGACTACCTCGAGATCGCCGAGCTGATGTGCCTCGACGCGCTGGACCGCGACGAGTCGTGCGGGGCCCACTTCCGCGTGGAGCACCAGACCCCCGACGGGGAGGCGCTTCGCGATGACGAGAACTGGTGCTTCGTCTCGGCCTGGGAGCACACCCCGGGTGCCGATGGGCTGCCGGGGATGCCGGTGCGCCACGCCGAGCCCCTGTCCTTCACCGCCGTCCCACTGCAGCAGAGGAACTACCAATGAGGATCACACTGGAGGTCTGGCGCCAGGCCTCATCCCAGGCACCGGGGAAGTTCGTCACCTACCAGGTCGACGATGCCACCCCGCAGATGTCGATGCCGGAAATGCTCGACCGGCTCAACGACCAGATCGTCGAGTCCGGCGGGGAGCCTGTGGCCTTCGAGAGCGACTGCCGCGAGGGCATCTGTGGCTGCTGCGGCATCACCGTCGACGACCGCCCGCACGGGCCGGTGCCCAACACGCCTACCTGTCAGCAGCACCTGCGCAACTTCAATGACGGCGACATCGTGCGGCTGGAGCCCTTCCGCTCGGCGGCCTTCCCCGTCGTGAAGGACCTCGTGGTGGACCGCACGGCCCTGGATGAGGTGGTCTCCAGCGGCGGCTATGTCAGCGTCGACACCGGCACCGCGCCCGATGCGGAGGACCGGCAGATCACCTTCGCCCGGGCCGAGAAGGCGCTCGACTTTGCGGCCTGCATCGGCTGCGGGGCCTGCGTCGCGGCCTGCCCCAATGGTGCCGCCCACCTGTTCGGCGGTGCCTTGCTGACCCACTTCGCCACCCTGCCGCAGGGCCGGGCGGAGCGGTCCAAACGGGCCCGGGAGGTGGGGGCCGCACTGGAGGACAACTTCGGTCCCTGCTCCACCTACGCCGAGTGCGTGGACGTGTGCCCGGCCGGGATCCCGCTGGCAGCCATCGGTGCGGTCAACCGCGAGAAGATCAGGCTGGCCTGGCGCCGCGGCAGCGACGACTGAGCTCAGCCCGTCAGGCTGAGAAGTCCGCGCACCAGTGAGGTGGCTCCACCCAGGCTCGCCAGCAGCAGCGCCAGCTGGCGGGCCCGGGTGGCCGTCACCCGGCGGGCGAGCCGTGTACCGATCCGGACCCCCACCAGGACGGTCGTCACGACCACCAGGGGGAACCACCATGGGGGAGTGCCGGTGGAGGTGGCGCCCAGCAGGGTCTTGGCGAGCACCGAGAGCAGGCCCATCGTCATGAAGACCGGTTGCAGTGTGGCCTGGAAGGGGCGCTGTTCCCACCGGGCCAGACGCGAGTAGACCACCATCACC
>NZ_JBHWOO010000075.1:0-25636 GCF_043424415.1 Luteococcus sp.
CCCATGCACCCCATGGGTCCCGAGACGGGACTGGCCCCGCACCCTTCAGGGTGCGGGGGCAGTGCCGGTTGAGCTGTTCGGCAGATCAGCGCAGGAAGACCGAGGCCTGCGCCGCAAGGTCGAGCAGCGGACCGCTCCACACGCCGAGCCCGACGGTGCCGATGGCTCCGATCAGCACGACCAGCCAAGTCATCCAGGAGGCACCGACCACCTCCACCTGCTCGTCGGCGGGTTCCCGGAAGAACATCACCACGATCATGCGGATGTAGAAGAAGGCCGTCACCAGGCTGAACAGGATGGCCAGGGCCACCAGCCAGGCATAGCCGCCCCGCCAGGCGGCGGTGAAGGCAACCAGCTTGCCGACGAAGCCCGCGGTGGGCGGGATGCCGGCGAAGCTCAGCAGGAAGAGGGTCATCATGCCACCCAGGAGCGGGTTGCGGCGGCCCACGCCCTGCCACGCGGCCAGGCTCGTCGCCTCGCCACCGGCCTTGCGGACCATCGTCACCAGGGCGAAGGCGCCCAGCGTCGACAGGCCATAGGCGGTCAGGTAGAACAGCACCGAGGCGGTGGAGCCGATGCCCCCGACCGGCAGGCCGGTGACCGCGGTGCTGGTGCCGACGATCGCGACCAGCAGGAAGCCGGCGTGGGCGATCGAGGAGTAGGCAAGCATGCGCTTGACGTCGGTCTGGGTCAGGCCGATGACCGCGCCGACGGCCATGGTCAGCACCGCCAGGCCGGCGAACAGCGGCTGCCAGTCCCATCGGGCCCCACCGAGAGCGACGTAGAAGACGCGCATCAGGGCCACCACGGCGGCGAACTTGGTGCAGATGGCCATGAAGCCGGTCACGGGCGTCGGGGAGCCGGTGTAGACATCCGGCGTCCACGAGTGGAAGGGAGCCGCACCGAGCTTGAACAGCAGTCCGGCGCTGACCAGGGTCAGGCCGGCCAGCAGCAGGCCACGGCCCTCGACACCGGCGGTGATGGCCGCGTCGATGCCACGCATCTCGAAGGAGCCGGAGAAGCCGTAGAGCAGCGCCGCACCGTAGAGGAACATCGCGCTGGACAGCGAACCCAGCAGGAAGTACTTCAGGGCTGCCTCCTGGCTGAGCAGGCGACGGCGACGTGCCAGACCGGCCAGCAGGTAGAGCGGCAGCGAGAAGATCTCCAGCGAGACGAACATCACGATCAGGTTGTTCGCCGAGGCGAACAGCATCATGCCGAAGAGGCTGAACAGCAGCAGCGGGAAGACCTCGGTGTGCTCGGCACGCGCCGCGACGGCCTCGCGCTCGAGCTGTGACCCGGGCACCGAGGCGCCCATCGGGGTGAACTGGGACTGCCCACCCGAGACCTTGCGCTCGGCAAACAGCAGCGCGGTCATCAATCCGAAGACCAGCAGCGCCGCCCACAGGAAGTAGGTGGGGCCGTCGATGGCCAGCGAGCCGACGCCAGCCAGCCGGCGGTCACCGATCATCCAGTTGCGCACCAGCAGGACCAGCGCCGCGAGCAGTGTCACCGCGGTGACGATCAGCTGCGCCCCGTAGCGGGGACCCTGCTTGCTGGTGGACTCCACGATCATGGCCAGGCAGGCGCCGACCAGGACGAGGATCAGCGGCGCCAGCAGGCGGTACTCGAGCATCGGCGGCGCGATCTCGAGGGGAACCATCGTCGCGAGGTGGATCATCACTTGGCTCCCTTCACGACCGGAGCCGGATCAGTCATGCCAACCTGGGCCATGGTGTCCTTCACGGTGTCGTTGGTGACCTGGAGCATGGGGTTGGGCAGGAAGCCCAGACCCAGCAGCAGGACGACGAGCGGGGCAAGGACTGCCTTCTCCCGCGCGCCGAGGTCATTGTTGGTGAAGTGCTGCTCGGCCTGCTCGGTGACCGGGCCGGTCATCGTGCGCTGGTAGGCCAGCATCACGTAGAGGGCCGCGAGCACGGTGCCCAGGGTGGAGACCGCTGCCAGCACCGGGTGGCGCTGCCAGGTGCCGGCCATCACCATGAACTCGCTGATGAAGCTCGACGTGCCCGGCAGGGCCAGCGCCGACAGGCCGGAGAACAGGAACATGCCGGCCGCGACGGGGGCAAGCTTCTGCACGCCGCCGAAGGCGGTGATGTCGGCCGAGCCGCGGCGACGGATCAGGTAGCCCACCGCCAGGAAGAGCGCGGCGGTGGAGAAGCCATGGTTCAGCATGTAGAAGATCGTGCCGTTCATCGACTGGCTGGTGAAGGCGAAGATGCCCATCACCATGAAGCCGAAGTGGCTGATCGAGGTGTAGCTGACCAGTCGCAGCAGGTCCTTGGCGCCGATGGCCATCAGCGCGCCGTAGATGATCGAGACCACCGCGAGCACCAGCACCACCGGCGTGGCCCAGCGGCTGGCCTCGGGGAAGACCGTCAGGCACAGCCGGATCATGCCGAAGGTGCCGATCTTGTCGAGGATGCCGACGAGCAGGGTCGAGGCACCCGGGGTGGCCTGTTCGGCGGTGTCGGGCAGCCAGGTGTGCACCGGCACCATCGGGGCCTTGATGGCGAAGGCGATGAAGAAGCACAGCCACAGCCAGCGGCCGGAGCTGCCGGCAATGTCCAGGGCGGCCAGGTCGCTGATCAGCAGGCTGGGGGTGCCCTGGCCTGCGGCGTGGACACCCAGGCCGATGATGCCGATCAGCATCACCAGTCCGCCGGCCAGCGAGTAGAGCAGGAACTTCAGCGCTGCCATCGCCCGTCGGGGACCGCCCCAGCCACCGATGAGGAAGTACATCGGGATCAGGGTGGCCTCGAAGAAGATGTAGAACAGCAACGCGTCGGTGGCCATGAAGACCAGCAGCGCGAGGCCCTCCAGGACCAGTGCCAGCGCGAAGAAGCTGGTGGTGGACCAGGTGCCGGGCTGGTCGCCCACGTGCCACTCGGCGAGCAGCACCACCGGGACCAGGATCACGGTGAGCAGGACCAGGGCCTTGGCCATGCCATCCAGCCCGAGGGCGTAGTGGGCACCGATGGACTCGATCCACAGGTGCTGCTCGGCGAGGTCACCGGAGCTGAAGAAGGCCATCAGGCCGAGTGCCAGGGTGGCCAGGCTGATGCCCAGTCCCAGCACCCGTCCCGCGGAACCCTTCACGAAGAAGAGGATCAGGCCACCGACCAATGGCACCAGGGCCAGCGCGGTGAGCAGGGGGAAAGTCATCGTTACTCCTCCCCTCAGGCCAGCTGGCCGAGGATCAGTGCGCAACCCACCAGGACCGCGCCAGCGACCATGGTGAGTGCGTAGCTGCGGACGTAGCCGTTCTGCAGCTTGCGGACGGCAGTGGAAAGGCCACCCAGCGCGGTGGCGGAGCCCATGACGGCACCATCCACGACGGAGCGGTCGACGACGCCGGTGAGGCCCACGAGCTTCTCGGCGGGTCGAAGGACGACGGCCTCGTTGAAGGCGTCACCGTAGAGGTCATTGCGACCGGCCAGCACGAAGGGGCTGTCGGAGGCGGGCTGGTAGGCGGGGATGTCCTTGCGGAAGAAGAACCAGCCGAGCAGCACGCCGAGCGCGACGACGGCCATGGTGATCCAGCCGACCGTGGTGACGTGGAAGAGCGAGGGTGCATGGTGCACCTCGGCACCGGTGGCCGGGGCCAGCCAGTCGCCGATCCAGTTGTTCATCAGCAGGCCGGCCACGATGGACAGGATCGCCAGGATGACCAGCGGGATGGTCATGGTGGCCGGGGACTCGTGCGGGTGCACGCCCTTGAGCCAGCGCTTGTCGCCGAAGAAGGTCATCATCATCAGGCGCGTCATGTAGAAGGCGGTCACCAGGGCACCCAGCAGGGCCAGGCCACCGAAGATCGGCGACTTCTCGAAGGCTGCCTCGATGATGTGGTCCTTGGAGAAGAAGCCCGAGGTGAAGGGGAAGCCGATGATCGCCAGGTAGCCCATCGCGAAGGTGAGGAAGGTGATGGGCATCGCCTTGGACAGCGCACCGAAGTGGCGCATGTCGACATCGTCGCTCATCCCGTGCATCACCGATCCGGCACCCAGGAACATGTTGGCCTTGAAGAAGCCGTGGGTGACCAGGTGGAAGATCGCGAAGGCGGCACCGATGGGGCCAAGCCCGGCCGCGAGCATCATGTAGCCGATCTGGCTCATGGTGGAGCCGGCCAGCACCTTCTTGATGTCGTCCTTGCTGGTACCGATCCACGCGCCGAAGAGCAGCGTGATCGTGCCGATCACCGCGACCGCCAGCTGCGCGGTCTGGGTCTGCTCGTAGACGTGGTGGCTGCGCACCACCAGGTAGACGCCGGCGGTGACCATCGTGGCCGCGTGGATCAGGGCCGAGACGGGGGTGGGGCCCTCCATGGCGTCCAGCAGCCAGGCCTGCAGCGGGAACTGCGCTGACTTGCCGCAGGCCGCCACCAGCAGGAAGAGGCCGATCGCGGTGGCCCAGCCCGGCGACAGCTGGGCAGCGTTGGCGTTGACCTCGGCGAAGGAGGAGCTGCCGAAGCGGGCCAGCATGGTGAAGATGGCCATCATCAGGCCGAGGTCACCGATGCGGTTCATCACGAAGGCCTTCTTGCCGGCCAGCGCCGCGGAGGTGCGGTGCTGCCAGAAAGAGATCAGCAGGAAGGAGGCCAGGCCGACGCCCTCCCAGCCGAAGAAGAGGGTCAGGTAGTTGTCGCCCAGGACCAGGACCAGCATGGCGGCCACGAACAGGTTCAGATAGGCGAAGAAGCGACGGCGACGCTCGTCGTGGGCCATGTAGCCGATCGAGTAGATGTGGATCAGCGATCCGACACCGGTGATCAGCAGCACGAACAGGATGGACAGCTGGTCGACCAGCAGGCCGACGGTCATGTTCCAGTTGCCCTGGCTGAACAGGGTCCACAATGTGTGGCCGACGGCGCGCTCGCCGGGCTCGGCCATCAGCATCTCACCGAACAGGCAGGTGCCGATCGCGAAGGACCACAGCACGGCAGCGGTGGCCAGCAGGTGGCCCCACTTGTCGGCGATGCGGCCGGACAGCAGCAGGAAGGCTGCCACCACGGCGGGCACCGCGATCATCGTCCACGCGTAGCGGAACATTCCGCTCGCGGCGACGGGTGTGACGATCTCGAGAAGATTCACCGATGCCCCCTCAGAACTTCAGCAGGTTTGCGTCGTCGACCGAGGCCGAGCGTCGGCTGCGGAAAATGGTCACGATGATCGCCAGTCCCACCACGACCTCCGCGGCGGCGACGACCATCACGAAGAAGGTGGCCACCTGCCCCTCGAGGTTGCCGTGGACATGGGAGAAGTTGACCATCGCCAGGTTTGCCGAGTTGAGCATGAGCTCGATCGACATGAAGGCCACCAGCGCATTGCGTCGCAGCAGGAAGCCCAGGACTCCGATGCTGAACAGGATTGCGCTCAGGACCAGGTAGTAGTTCGGGTTCATTCCCGACCCTCCTCTGCCTTGACGGACTCGATGGCGGCGAAGGCCTCGGTGGTCGGGGCAGCCAGCTGCTCCGGGTTCGAGACGACGCCACGGCCTGCCATCGCGGCCGGCACCGAGTTCTCGGCCACCGAACCGTCCGGCAGGAGGGCCGGCGACTGCACCGCATTGCTGCGGGCGTAGACGCCGGGGCTCGGCATGGGGCCCGGGTGCACGCCGTCGGTGGCGTAGCGGCGGATGCGGCTGGCGCGGCTGCCGGCCTGGCGCACCTTGGGACGCAGCTCCTCGTGGTGGGCCAGCACCATGGCGGCGATCGCGGCGGTGATCAGCAGTGCGGCGGCCGCCTCGAAGATCAGCACGTACTTGGTGAAGACCAGCGCGGCCAGGCTCGGCACATTGCCGCCCTCGACCGCGTGGGCCTCGTCCAGCCCCAGGGGCTGGCCGTTGATGGCACCACCGACGGCGACGACCAGCAGGGACGCGAAGCCGAGGAAGGCCAGCACCGAGGCGACGCGGTGGCCGCGGATGGTCTCGACCACCGAGTCGGTGGTCGAGATGCCGACCAGCATCAACACGAACAGGAAGAGCATCAGGATGGCGCCGGTGTAGACGATGATCTGCACCACGAAGAGGAAGGGTGCGTCGAGGGAGGCGTAGAGCCCCGCCAGCGAGATCATCATGGCAGCAAGCCAGATGGCGGAGTGCACGGGCCGGCGAGAGAGCACCATACCCAGGGCCCCCAGCACCGCGATCGGTGCGAGGACCCAGAAGGCGACCGCCTGGGCGGCCACGAGCGGGACGAGAGTCATCGGGTCACTCCCCCGTGGTTGGTCTGGTCCTGGCCAAGGGCCCGGGTGGCCTCGGTGGCCGCGCCGGCGGGGCCGGTGCGCACGTCGGGCTGCCCGGTGGCGGGAAGGCCCAGGAAGTAGTCCTTCTCGTCATCACCCAGCCGGCGCGGGTGCGGCGGCTGCTCCATGCCGGTCAGCAGAGGGGCCAGCAGGCGGTCCTTCTCGTAGATCAGCACCTCGCGGCTGCGATCGGCGAGCTTGAACTCATTGGTCATCGTCAGGGCACGCGTCGGGCAGGCCTCGATGCACATGCCGCAGAAGATGCAGCGCAGGTAGTTGATCTGGTAGACGCGGCCGAAGCGCTCGCCCGGGCTGAAGCGAGCATCCTCGGTATTGTCTGCGCCCTCGACGTAGATGGCGTCGGCAGGGCAGGCCCAGGCGCACAGCTCACAGCCGACGCACTTCTCCAGGCCGTCGGGCCAGCGGTTGAGCTGGTGCCGACCATGGAAACGGGGTGCGAAGACCTTCTCCTTGCCGTTCTGCGGGTAGCCCTGGGTGAAGGTCTTGCGGAACATGGTGCGGAAAGTGATGCCGAATCCGGCCCACTGCTCGAAGAGGCCCATCAGGCTTCAGCTCCGTTCTTGATCGTCTCGCGGTCCTCGCCGACCGGCTCGGCGCGCACCAGGCGCGACCGTCCGGGCAGCTCCTGACCGGGCATCGGGGGCACCGGGTATCCGCCGGCAAAGGCGTCGAAGTCGACCGCCGGGTCGTCGGTCGCATCCGTCGCATCACTGCCACCCATGAAGATCCAGGCCACCAGGCCGATGGCGGCCAGACCCAGCAGTGCGGCGAAGGCGATCCGGATGCTACCGGTGGCGCCCATGGTCGCCTTCAGCAGGGTGACACACATGATCCAGGCCAGGCTGATCGGGATCAGGCGCTTCCAGCCGATGCCCATGAACTGGTCATAGCGGAAGCGGGGCAGCGAGCCTCGGCACCAGATCAGGCAGAAGATCATCACTTGGGTCTTCAGGAAGAACCACAGCAGGCCCCACCAGCCCTGGTCGATGGCGCCGATCATGTTGAAGGGGAAGGGCGCCCGGTAGCCACCGAAGAAGAGGGTGACGGCCAGTGCGCTCAGGGTGGCCATGTGGATGAACTCGGCCAGGTAGTAGGTGCCGTACTGGAAGCCGGTGTACTCGGTGGAGTATCCACTGACCAGCTCCTGCTCGCACTCCGACAGGTCGAAGGGCGGAGTGTTGGACTCGGCCAGGATCGAGATGAAGTAGACGCAGAAGGCCGGGAAGAGCAGCAGCGCGTACCAGCTGGGCAGCGGCACGTCGACGCCGAAGACGTTGAGGTGCATGGCCTGCGCCTCGACGATCTGCGAGGTGCTCATGGTGCCCGACATCAGGAAGACCGAGACCAGCGACAGGCCCATCGCAACCTCGTAGGAGATCATCTGGGCGCTGGCGCGAAGGCCACCGAGCAGCGAGTAGGAGTTGTCGGAGGACCAACCGGCCAGCACCAGGCCATAGACGGCCATGGAGCCGGTGGCCAGGGTGAACAGCACCGCGATGGGCATGTCGGTGACCTGCAGGTTCGTGGTGTGGCCGAACATGTTCACCTCGCCGGCCAGCGGGATCACCGCCCACGGGGCGAAGGCGCAGATGCCGGCGATGACCGGGGCCAGGCTGAAGACCAGCCGGTCGGTGCCCTTGGGGATGAAGGTCTCCTTGAACAGAAGCTTCATGCCGTCACCGATGGCCTGGCCCATGCCGTTGATGAAGGCCGTGTTCATGACCGGGCCGATGCGGTTCTGCATCTTGCCCAGCACGCGACGCATGAACCACACGTTGAACAGGCACCACAGGAGCTGCAGCATGAAGACGCCGACCACCTTGATCAGCACGATCCACCAGGGATCGGGACCGAAGATCGACGAAGAGTTGAGTGGCGTCATGCCACACCTCCAACCGTTGAGGAGCGAACTGCGCTTGCTTCGAGGCGCACCGGCTGGCCCAGCTGGGCCCTCAGCGCGTCATGGGTGGCCGGGGCCGAGTTGGCCGGCAGCCAGACGACGTCGTCGACCATCTGCGCCTCGACGACGACCGGCAGCTCGATGCTGCCGCTCTCGGTGCTGATCCGCACCAGCCCGCCGGGCACCAGGCCGTGGGCGGCCGCCGTGAGTCCGGAGACCCGGGCCACGGGCAGCGGTGCGGTCTCGTTGACGTGCACCGCACCGTCGAGGCCGCGGGAGCCGTCGAGCAGCAGTCGCCAGCTGTCCAGCAGCACCCCGGCGGGGGCCTGCTGGGGCTGGACCGGGGCGAGCACCCCGCGGGCACCCTCCCAGTCGCGCAGCTCGGCGAGCTCGGCGGCGGCCTGGGTGGCATTGCGGAAGCCCAGGTCGGAACCCATCGCGTCGGCCAGGGCGGCCAGCACGCGGATCTCGGTCATCGGGGCATTGTTCTGCTTGCGCACCACCTGCACCGGGCGCACCCGGTGCTCCCAGTTGGTGAACGACCCTGCCTGCTCCTCCAGCAGGGCCACGGGCAGCACCACGTCTGCGCGCTCGCTCACCTCGGACAGGCGCTGCTCGAGGCTGAGCACGAAGCCCGCCTGCTCCAGCGCCGCGCGGGCACCGGCGGGGTCGGACAGGTCGGCGAGCTCGACACCGGAGACCACCAGCGCGCCCAGACGGCCGGTGGCGGCGGCCTGGAGCATCTGGTCGGTCGACAGACCCACCTGGCTGGGCAGCCGGTCGACACCCCATGCGGCCTGCAGGTCGACCCGGGCGCTGACGTCGTGCACCGGACGGCCACCCGGCAGCAGGTTGGGCAGGCAGCCCGCCTCGATGGCACCCATGTCTCCTGCGCGCCGCGGGATCCAAGCCAGACGGGCAGCCCCGGCGAGCTGGACGGCCACCGACAGCAGGCCGCCGGACTGCGCCGCGCGCTCCCCCACCAGCACGATGGTGTCGGCGTCGAAGGGCTCGTCGTGGGCCAGCTGGGCCAGCGCCTGCGCCTCGGAGCCGGGCAGGGCGGGAACCAGGCGGGCCCCCATCTTGACCGAGCCGCGCGACAGGTGCGTGCCGACGCTCAGGACCTCCAGCTTGCGCTTGCGGAAGGCCTTGCGCAGACGCAGGAAGACGATCGGGCTCTCGTCCTCGGGCTCGAAGCCCACCAGGACGACCTTCTTCACATTCTCCAGGTCGGCATAGGTGACCGACTCCCCCAGCGTGCGCCCGGCGACCTGGGCGGCCAGGAAGTCGGCCTCCTCGGCGCTGTGCGGGCGGCTGCGGAAATCGATGTTGTTGGTGCCCAGCACACCGCGGGCGAAGCGGCTGTAGGCGTAGGCGGTCTCGTTGAGCAGACGTCCACCGGTCAGCACACCGACGCTGCCGGCGGCGGCACGCAGGCCGGCGACCGCCGCGTCGATGGCCTCGGGCCAACTGGCGGGCTCCAACACCCCACCACGGCGCACCAGCGGGGTGGTCAGGCGGTCAGCCTGGCGGGCCGACAGGAAACCGAAGCGGCCCTTGTCACAGTTCCACTCCTCGTTGACCTCCGGGTCGAGCCCGGCGAGGCGGCGCTTGACCTGGTAGTGCCGGTGGTCGACGCGCAGCTCGCACCCGGCCGCGCAGTGCTCGCAGCTCGTGGTGGTGCTGACCAGGTCGAAGGGGCGGCTCTGGAAGCGGTAGTCGGCGCTGGTCAGGGCCCCGACCGGGCAGATCTGGATGACATTGCCGCTGAAGTAGGAGTCGTAGTCGTGCTCGCCGTCGGTGTTGATCTGGCTGAAGGCACCCCGCTCCTGCAGGTTGATGAAGGGATCACCCGAGATCTGGGAGCTGAAACGGGTGCAGCGCTGGCACAGCACGCAGCGTTCACGGTCCAGCAGCACCAGCTTCGAGATGTTGATCGGCTTCGGGAAGGTGCGCTTGGCGCCCTCGTAGCGGCTCTCACCGCGGCCGTGGCTCATGGCCTGGTTCTGCAGGGGGCACTCGCCGCCCTTGTCGCAGATCGGGCAGTCGAGCGGATGGTTGATCAGCAGGAACTCGAGCATGCCCTCCTGGGCCTTGGCCACGACCTCGCTGCTGGCGGCCGTCTGCACCTTCATGCCCGGCATCACCGTGGTGGTGCAGGCAGCCGAGGGCTTCATCGGACGGCCATTGCCGGCGTCGGGGATGTCGACCAGGCACTGGCGGCAGGCGCCGGCCGGGTCGAGCAGCGGATGGTCGCAGAAGCGCGGGATCTCGATGCCCACCGTCTCGGCGGCGCGAATGATCAGCGTTCCCTTGGGGGCGCTCATCTCGATGCCGTCGATGGTGAAGCTGACCTCGTCGGGCTTGGCGACCGGGGCGGTCTTGTCGGTGTCGACGCTCATGCGTGTACTCCAGGGTTCTCGTCCGCACGGCGCGGGGCCGTGGGGGCGCCGGGATCGGCGAACAGGGCGCTCTTCTCGTAGGGGAACAGTTCCCATGCCGGGGTGTGGTAGCCGGCCTCGAACTCGCTGCGGAAGTGCTTGATCGCGCTCTGGACGCAGGCAACCGCGCCGTCGGCCAGGGTGCAGAAGGACTTCATCGACATGTTGCCGGTGATGTCCAGGAGCTTCTCGATGTCGCCGGGCTGCGCGGTGCCCTGCTCGAAGTTGCGCAGGGTCTGCACCAGCCACCAGTTGCCCTCGCGGCAGGGGGTGCACTTGCCGCAGGACTCGTGCTTGTAGAACTCCACCCAGCGCAGCGTGGTGCGCACCACACTGGTGGTCTCGTCGAAGCACTGCAGGGCCTTGGTGCCCAGGATCGACCCGGCGCCCTGGACGGCCTCGTAGTCGAGCGGCACGTCCAGGTGCTCGGCGGTGAAGATCGGGGTCGACGAGCCGCCCGGGGTGAAGAACTTCAGCTGGTGGCCCTCACGGATGCCACCGGAGAGCTCCAGCAGCTGGCCCATCGTGATGCCCATCGGCGCCTCGTACTGGCCGGGGTGCTTCACGTGGCCCGAGACGGAATAGAGCGTGTAGCCATTGCTCTTCTCGGTGCCCATGTGGGCGAACCAGTCCTTGCCGTGCTCGATGATGCTGGGCACGGAGCTGATCGACTCCACATTGTTCACCACGGTCGGCGAGGCGTACAGGCCCGCGACGGCCGGGAAGGGCGGGCGCAGGCGGGGCTGGCCACGTCGTCCCTCCAGGGAGTCGAGCAGCGCCGTCTCCTCGCCGCAGATGTAGGCGCCGGCACCGGCATGGACGATGATGTCCAGGTCGTAGCCGGTCCCCAGGATGTTCTTGCCCGCATAGCCGGCCGAGTAGGCCTCGCGCACGGCCTGCTGGACGCGACGAATCACGTGCAGCACCTCGCCACGGATGTAGATGAAGGCCGTGTGGCAGTTGATCGCATAGGAGCTGATGATCATGCCCTCCACCAGGGTGTGGGGGCTGGCCATCATCAGCGGCATGTCCTTGCAGGTGCCCGGCTCCGACTCGTCGCCGTTGACGACGAGGTACTTCGGGTTCGGGTTGTCCTGCGGGACGAAGGACCACTTGAGGCCGGTGGGGAAGCCGGCGCCGCCACGTCCGCGAAGACCCGCGTCCTTGACGGTGTTGACGACCTCGACGGGCTCCATCGCCAGCGCCTTGCGCAGCGCGGAGTAGCCGCCCTGGCGCTCGTAGTTGGTGATCTTCCAGGACCGGTCGTCGGCCCAGTTGCGGCTGAGCACCGGGGTGAGCATGTCGGTCACTTCGCCTCCTCCTCGATGGTCGGGGCAGGAACCTCGGCGGCCGTCGGGGCACGCCATCCCTGCTCCTGGGCGATGCGCAGGCCGCGCAGCGACGGCTCGCCGGCGCTGGGGCCCTCGTCGGCACGGCCGTCGGGGAAGCCAGCGAGCACGCGCTCGGCCTCCTTCCAGCTGGTGATCGTCGCGCCACGGGTGGAGCGGACCTCACGTCCCTCGGCCAGCGCGTCGATCAGCTCGTCGGCCTTCTCGGGGGTCATGTTGTCCATGAACTCCCAGTTGACCATCATCACCGGGGCGAAGTCGCAGGCCGCATTGCACTCCAGGCGCTCCAGCGAGAACTTGCCGTCCGGGGTGGTCTGGCCCTCGGAGATGCCGAGCTTGCGCTCCATGCAGCCCAGCAGGATGTCGCCACCCATGACGGCGCAGGTGGTGGTGGTGCACACGCCGACGTGGTGGTGGCCTGCCGGGCGCCTCTTGTACATGGTGTAGAAGGTCGCCACGCCGGTCACCTGGGCCTGGCTCATGCCCAGCAGCTCGGCGCTGATGCGCACGCCTGCCGGGGAGATGCGACCGTCCACGGACTGCACCAGGTGCAGCATCGGCAGCAGGGCCGAGTGCGGCTGGGGGTAGCGCGCCGCGATGGCGCGCATCTCCTCGATGGTCTGCTCGGTGATGTTGGTGGACTCGTCGTCGCGGTCGACGCCGCTGGTGGCGTCGGAGAAGTGCGACTGAAATTCGTGGCCGCTCATGCGGTGGCCTCCTTGGTCTGTCCGCTCACGCGTGCGGCCGGGGTGCGGACGGTGCTGCGCGCGAGTACTGCGGGGGGTGACAGGGGGGTCGTCCCCCCTGCTGTGGAGCGGGTGGTCATCGATCCACACCGCCCATGACGGGATCGATGGAGGCCAGGGCCGGGATCACGTCGGAGAGCATGCCGCCCTCCATCAGCGCCGGGATCGCCTGCATGTGGTTGAAGCCTGGATCGCGCAGGTGGGCGCGGAAGGGGCGGGTGCCACCGTCCGAGACCAGGTGCATTCCCAGCTCGCCACAGGGGTTCTCGATGGCGGTGTAGACCTGGCCCGCCGGAACCTTGAAGCCCTCGGTGACGATCTTGAAGTGGTGGATCAGCGCCTCCATGGACTCGCCCATGATGTGCTTGATGTGCTCGTGGGAGTTGCCCTGACCGTCGGGGCCCAGTGCCAGCTGCGCCGGCCACTTGATGTGCGGGTCCTCGACCATCACCGGCTGCCCGGCCGTGGCCTCCAGCCTGGTGATGACCTGCTTGAGGATGCGCACGGACTGGTTCATCTCCTCCAGGCGGACCCGGAAGCGGCCGTAGCAGTCATTGCTGTCCCAGGTGGGCACGTCGAACTCGTAGTCCTCGTAGCCACAGTAGGGCTGCGTCTTGCGCAGGTCCCAGGGGTAGCCGGTGGCGCGCAGCGCCGGGCCGCTGACGCCCAGCGCCATGCAGGCGGTGAGGTCGAGGGTGGCCACGTCGCACATGCGGGCACGGAAGACGGGGTTGGCATTGCAGAAGCCGGCCAGCTCGGGCAGGTACTTCTCCATCCGCTGCACCAGGGCCCGCAGGCGGTCCAGGCCGTCCTCGGGCAGGTCCACGGCCACGCCACCGGGACGGATGTAGGCATTGTTCATGCGCAGGCCCGTGACCGCCTGGAGGAATTCCAGGGTGATCTCGCGCTCGCGCAGGGCCACCTCGGCCACCGAGGAGGCGCCGAGCTCCAGGCCACCGGTGCCGACGGCGATCAGGTGCGAACCGATCCGGTTGACCTCCATGGCCATCACGCGCAGGATGTCGGCGCGCTCGGGGGCCTGGATGCCGAGCAGCTTCTCGACGCCCAGGCAGTAGACGGCCTCGTTGAAGATGCTGGCCACGTAGTTGGCACGAGTGATGTAGGTCACGCCCTGGGTCCAGGTGCGGTATTCCATGTTCTTCTCGATGCCGGTGTGCAGGAAGCCGATGCCGGGACGCACGGACTTCACGGTCTCGCCGTCCAGCTCCATCACCATGCGCAGCACGCCGTGGGTCGACGGGTGGTGCGGGCCGAAGTTGATGACGATCGTCTCGTCACTGCGGTCGGCCTGCTCGGCGACGATGGAGTCCCAGTCATTGCCCTGGGACATGTAGACGTGGTCGACGGGGGTGCTGTCGCCGCCGGCGTACAGGTCCTCGTTCATGGCGTGGCTCATCAGTAGCTCCTGCGCTGGTCCGGCGGGGGCACCGTCGCACCCTTGTACTCGACGGGGATACCACCCAGGGGGTAGTCCTTGCGCTGCGGGTGCCCGACCCAGTCGTCGGGCATCAGCACGCGGGTGAGGCCGGGATGACCGTCGAAGATGATCCCGAACATGTCCCAGGCCTCGCGCTCGTGGTAGTCGGCCATCGGCCAGGTGGCCACCACCGAGTCGACGTGCGGGTGTCCGTCGGGAAGGGTGACCTCGAGCCGGATCCGTCGGTTGTGGGTGATGGACAGCAGCTGGTAGACCACGTGCAGCTCCTCGCCCTGCTGGGCGGGGTAGTGCACGCCCGAGACGGTGCTGCAGACCTCGAAGCGCAGCTCCGGGTCGTCACGCAGCTGGCGGGCCAGGGCGGTGAGCTTCTGCGGCACGACGAAGAAGGTGATCTCGTCGCGGTGGATGATCACACGTCCGGTCGAGAAGCCGGGAACCAGCTCCTCCATCCGGTCGGCGACCTGGTCGAACCAGCCGCCGTAGGGGCGCTGGACGACACCGGGCGCCTCGATGGTGCGCTGCATGCCGGCATAGCCGGAGGTGTCGGGCGAGCCCGAGCCCCACATGCCCTCGGTCTGCTTCAGCACGTAGGCACCGTCCTGGTGCAGGGTGACCGGGGCGTTCGGCGTGGGCTGGGCGTCCTCGCGCTCGACGCCGCCCTTGGGGGCGGCCTCGGGCGAGCGGACCGGCTCGTCGATGGTCTTGTCGTCGCTCATCGCATGAGGCCCTTCATCTCATGGGTGGGGGTGGCCACCAGGGCGGCCTGCTCATTGCGCTCGTGCGTGCGCTCCACGTTGCCCAGCAGCGGGGTGTGCTGGATGTCCTTGCGCAGCTTGAAGATGGCGTCGATCAGCTGGTCCGGGTTGGGCGGGCAGCCGGGCAGGTAGTAGTCGACCGGCACGATGTGGTCGCAACCCTGCACGATCGCGTAGTTGTTGAAGATGCCGCCCGAGGAGGCGCAGGCGCCCATCGAGATGACCCACTTGGGATTGGGCATCTGGTCGTAGAGCTGGCGTACGACCGGGGCCATCTTCTGACTCAGTCGTCCCGACACGATCATCAGGTCGGCCTGGCGCGGGGAGGCGCGGAAGACCTCATGGCCCCAGCGCGAGGCGTCGTGGCGCGGGCCGCCGTAGGAGATCATCTCGATGGCGCAGCAGGCCAGGCCCATCGTCAGCGGCCAGAAGGAGGTCTTGCGCAGCCAGCCAACCACCGCCTCGGATGAGGCGAGCAGCACGCTGCCGTCTTCGTCGTGGCTCATATTGCTTTCCCTTCGTTTCGCTGGGTCTCAGTCCCAGTCCAGACCGCCGCGGCGGTAGACGTAGAAGTAGGCGACCAGCACGGTGGCCATGAACAGCAGCATCTCCACCACGGCGAAGGTTCCCAGCCTGTTGAAGCTGACCGCCCACGGGTAGAGGAAGACGATCTCGATGTCGAAGATGATGTAGAGCATCGCGATCACGTAGTACTTGACCGGGAAGCGACCGCCACCGCTCGCCTGGGGCGTCGGGTCGATGCCGCACTCATAGGTCTCGTGCTTCGCCCGGTTGATGCGGGTGGGGCTGAACAGCAGGTTCAGCCCGACCATGACCAGGACGAAGAGCGCAGCCAGTACTGCCAGTCCGACGATCGGAATGTAGGGATTCATGCCCTGACGCCCTTCCTTGGGGATGCTGTGGTGGTGCTGTTCCGGCTGGTCGTCATGCCTTGGGTGCCAGTCGGGTGAGGGTGTTGATGATGTGGTCGTCCAGATCGCCGCCCCGGCGATCGGTGAGGTTGGCCAGCAGCTTGTGCACCAGCTTCATCAGCCGGCGCCGCGGCAGGCCGTACTTGATGCACACGTGCATCACGGCGGGCTTGCCGATCAGCCATGCGAAGACGTGCCCCAGCCGGAAGTACCCACCAAAGGCGCTCTCCAACTGCGAACTGTAGCCCTCGAGTGCCTTCTCGGCGGCGCTGGATCCCATGCCGCGGGCATGGGCCTGGGCGATCGCGTCGGCAGCCAGCTCGGCGGCCTCCAGGGCGTAGTCGATGCCCTCCCCGTTGAAGGGGTTGACCATGCCGCCGGAGTCGCCGACCAGCAGCAGGCCCTTGGCATAAGCAGGCTTGCGGTTGAAGCCCATCGGCAGCGCGGCACCCCGAATCGGGGTCAGCCGGTTCTCCTCGCGCAGCTCCCACTCGGCCGGGGTGGCCTCGAGCCAGCGGCGCATCAGATCCTTGTAGTCGGTCTTGCCGAAGGCCTCGGAGCTGTCGAGCATGCCCAGTCCGACGTTGACCACGCTGCGGCCCTGGGCGTCGACGCCCATGGGGAAGATCCAGCCATAACCCGGCAGCACGTCGGACTTGCCGGGCTCGCCGTCCCACAGTTCCAGCCAGGACTCCATGAAGTCGTCATTGCCGCGAGGGCTCACGTAGTAGGCCCGCACGGCCACGCCCATCGGGCGCTCGTCGAGCTTGTGCACGCCCATGGCAACGCCCAGGCGGGAACTGACGCCGTCGGCGGCCACCACGACCGGGGCCATGAAGCGCCGTCCGTCCTTGGTCTCGACACCGGTGATGCGTCCGTCGCCATCCAGGACCGGTGCGCTGACGTTGGCACCCTCGACGAGCTCTGCCCCGAGGGAGGCGGCATGGCGGGCGAGCTTCTCGTCCAGGTCCATCCGGGCGCAGGTGAGGCCGAAGTCGGGGAAGTCGGTGAGCTCGGGCCAGGGCATGAACAGGTCGGTGCCCTCGTCCACCTGGGAGGCGCCGCCGTAGATGCGCAGACCCTCGTTGCGGTGGAAGCCATTGGCCTCGCTGATGTCGACGCCGAGCTTGACCAGGGCGCGCACGGCACGGGGGGTCAGGCCGTCGCCGCAGATCTTGTCGCGCGGGAAGGTGGCCTTCTCCAGCAGTACGACGTCCAGGCCCCGGCGGGCCAGGTGTGCGGCGGTGGCCGATCCACCCGGTCCGGCGCCGACGACGATGGCGTCCGCGCGGCGAATGGCGTCAGGCGCGTCGACCGACATCTACCCTCCTGTTGTTCGTCTGCACTCCACCCGGTGGGCAGGCAGCAGAAGACGCCCGGGGAAGTGTGGTCACGAGCTGAGTCTAGGGTCTTGCGCGCCCGGTGTCCCAACCGACCCCCAGATGCCCTCGACTCGGCCCCCACAAGGCGGAACAGAATCGGTTTAGGGCATCACTTGCTTACTTAATTCGACCCCAAGGGTGGCTGCCCGCGCCTTTTTCGCCCCGGGCCGTCGACTGGATAGCATGCCGGGGTGATCGTCAACCCAGGCTCCGAGCGACTGCGTGCCCGCACCGTCGCCATCGACGACCCCGGAAACCTGGAGAGGTTCCTCCCCGACGGCCCGGCCCAGGCCTTCCTGCGCCGCGGCGACGGCGTCATCGGCATCGGCGAGGTCGCCCGCTTCACCACCGACTCCCCGGAGGCCGCCGACGTGTGGTGGCAGCAGTTCGCCGAGGAGGTCGAGAACGAGACCGAACTCCTGGGTGTCTCCGGTACCGGCCCCATCGCCTTCGGCTCCTTCAGTTTCGACGGTGACCGGTCCAATGAACCCTCCGTGCTCGTGGTGCCCGAGGTCGTCCTGGGCCGCCGCCGCGGCAAGGCCTGGATGACCCGCATCGGCCACGGTGACGTGACCGACCGGATGCCCAAGGTGCAGCCCGACCCCACCCCGCCCGGCCGGGTCGAGCTGGTCGACGGGACCCAGGACGCCGAGCGCTGGTGCGAGAGCGTCGCCGAGGCCGTGCGCCTGATCCGCGAGGGCGGCGTGGAGAAGATCGTGCTGGCTCGCGAGATGCTGGCCCGCGCCGAGTCCCCGATCGACCCGCGATGGCTGGTCGGCCAGCTGGTCAACCGCTACCGCGACTGCTGGACCTACCTGGTGGACCGCACCGTCGGCGCCTCGCCCGAGATGCTGGTGCGCACTGAGGGGGGCCTGGCCACCTCGCGCGTGCTGGCCGGCACCATCCGTCGCCCCTATGCCGCCGACGCCTCGCAGCTGGCCACCACGCTCAGTGGCTCGATGAAGGACCTGCGCGAGCACGAGTACGCCGTCGAGTCCGTCGCCGACGCGCTGGAGAGCTGGTGCTCGGGCATGAACGTGCCCGACGCGCCCTATGTGCTGGAGCTTCCCAATGTGCTGCACCTGGCCACTGACATCACCGGAGTCGTGACGCCCGGCACCTCGTCGCTGGCGCTGGCCGCCGCCCTGCACCCCTCGGCTGCCGTCTGTGGCACGCCCACCCCGGTGGCACGTGAGCTGATCAGCGAACTCGAACAGCTCGACCGCGGCCACTACGCCGGGCCGGTCGGGTGGATCGACACCCAGGGCGACGGCGAGTGGGCGATCGCCCTGCGCGGCGGACAGCTCAGTGCCGTCGACCCCCACCAGATGCAGCTCTTCGCGGGCTGCGGGATCGTGCGCGACTCGGTTCCCGAGGAGGAACTCACCGAGACGCTGGCCAAGTTCACGCCGATGCGGCAGGCGCTCACCGGCGAGTGAGACGCCGGCGCGTCGGCCCAGGGCTGGCGCCTGCCGCCACCGGCTGGCGGCCCTGGTGGACCATCAACGCCGGGTGGCGCCACCCTTCTTGGCCTCGGCCAGCATCCGCTCCTGCTCCTCCTTCTGGGCCGCGATCTCGTCGGGGTCCAGCCCGCCCATCCGCAGGATGGACCAGGCGAGCGCGGCGATGACCAGGCTGATCCACGGCGAGAGCCCGAAGACCACCGGCAGGGTGATCAACACGACCATGTCGAAGCCGCGAACCAGGTTCGTGGCCAGACCCGGAGGCAAGGCACCGGCACTGGTGGAGACCATCGGACCGGAGTAGTCGGGCGGCTTGGCCGCCACCCAGCGGAAGGCGGCGATGAAACCGGCCACACCGCAGACCAGCGCCACCAGCGGGGTCCGGGCCTGCGGGGCAGGATCTGAGGTGCCGGCCCCCAGGAAGGCGGGCAGCACGGCCAGGCTCCACGCACCGGCCAGGATGCCGGGCAGAATGCTCGCGGCACCGCGCAGCTGGCTGGTGCTCCACGGGAGGCACCGGGCCAGGCCCTTGGACCTGGTGAGCACACGAAGGCTGGCGAAGAAGGGCACCAGGGCCGCCATCAGCACGATCGCCGAGATGGCCGCATTCAACCGGCCCAGGCCCAGCGCCGAGACGGCATAGGGGACCACGGCGGAGACGGCCAGCAGGAAGAGCGGGCGGGGAAAACGGATCGCGCGCTGGACGTCGCGCCAGAACAGTGCAGTGGTACCCAGACCACGGCCGCGCGTGGCGCGCACGTGACCGCGCTCGACGGCCTCCCGCTCCACCAGGATGTCGCGCATCAGGCCCAGGTCGAGCCCGAACATGGCGCCCTGCAGGCCACTGGCCATCGAGCCGCCGGCCATCAGGCGGGCGCGGCGGATGCCGCCCAGACGGGCCCTGGCCACCAGGCCGGCCACCACGAGCAGCACCAGACCCAGCGCGGCCACCAGGGCCGGCAGTTCGAGCGCGAGCATGTCGCCGGGGCGGTAGTCGAGGTGTCCGGTGGCGGTGGCGATGACCGCCAGCATGGTGCCGAGGCCCGCCAGTCCGGCCAGGCCCTGCAGGGCCCGCACCGTCCAGGTGCGCTCCGCTCCCTGCTCCGCCGCGGCGAAGGCCACCAGCCCGCCTGCACCCAGACCGCAGGCACCGCTCCAGGCCAACACCCCGGCTGCCGAAGAGCCGGTCAGGGCCGCCACCAGCGCACCGAGCACCAGCCCACCGGCCACCGCCAGCGCCACGGCCAGCACGAGCCGTCGGGCCAGCAGGCGGGAACGCCGGATTGGTGAGTCCATCAGCCAGAAGCCCTCCGCGGCGCTGGCGAGCACCGGACCGAAGATGCGGCAGGCGGCCAGCGCCATGGCGAGCACACCGGCCAGTGCTGCCCAGGGCAGCAGGGAACGGCCCGAGGTGCAGCCGGCCGTCTCGCAGCTGGCCGCCATCCGCTGGGCCTCGCGGATGGTGTTGACCAGCATCGCGCCGATCATCACCAGCGCGAAGACCATCACGTAACCGTCCCCGAGCAGGCGCGAGAGGGGACGGTTGGCACGGCCCTTGCGCCAGTCCCCCACCAGCAGGCGCAACTGCTTCTCGTCGACCTCCACGTCCGAGGACAGCGGCGTGGCGACGTCCGCTGCGTCGTCGAGGACCCGGTCCGCGCGCTGGGCGCTCATCCGCGCGGCCCGCCCAGCTCCACGATGCGGGCGCCGACGGCCTCCACCAGGGAGGGCTCGTGGGAGGCCATCACGACGGCCAGCCCGTCGTCGAGGTCGGCGCGCAGGCGGCGGCCCAGCCAGGCGACACCCTCCACGTCGAGGCGCGCCTCGGGCTCGTCGAGCACCAGCAGCTTACGGGGGCGCACGAAGGCTGTGGCCAGGGCCAGGCGCCGGCGCTGGCCGGAGCTCAGGGTGCCGGGCAACTGGGCTGCCTGCGGAACCAGCTGCACCTCGTCGAGGACCTCGTCGACGATCGCGTCGGGGTCGTGGAGGCCATGGGCGCGGGCCAGTAGGTCGAGGTGCTCCACGACCGACAGGTCGGGGAAGAAGTCGAGGTCGTCGATGACGGTGGCCACATTGCGGCGGATCTCGGGGTCGGTCTCGCGCATCCGCAGCCCGCAGACCTCGACGCTGCCGCTGGTGGGGCGGTCGGCGCCGATGATGCAGCGCAGCACGGTGGACTTGCCGGCGCCATTGCGCCCCGTCAGCGCGACCGCCTCCCCCTCGGCCACCTTCAGGTTGAAGCCGTCGACGATGACGTGGTCCCCATAGGACCGGGTGAGATCTGTGACCTTGAGGACGGTCTTGCGCGATGCCATGGCCCCCATTGTGCGCCATCGGTGACCGGGCGCCGGACCGTGGGCGCCGCTCGGCATCGGGAACTGTCGGCGGCTCGTGGAAGAATGACTGCGTGTTCGAGACCCGTGCCACCCTTGCCAAGCGCCGCGCCGACGTCGCCCAGATGTTCGACGGCGTCGCCCAGCGCTACGACCTGATGAATGACGTCATGACCTTCGGCCTGCAGCGCCAGTGGCGCCGCGATGTGGTCGAGGCCGTCGACCCGAGGCCCGGTCAGCTGGTGCTCGACCTTGCCGGCGGCACCGGCACCTCGGCTGCCACCTTTGCCGCGGAGGGCGCCGAGGTCTTCCCCACCGACCTGAGCCTGGGCATGCTTCGCGTGGGGCGGGAGCGCCAGCCCGGGCTGCAGTTCGTCGCCGGTGACGCGCTGCAGCTGCCCTATGCCGACGACACTTTCGACACCGTGACGATCAGCTACGGCCTGCGCAATGTCGAGGACACCTCGGGCGCCCTGGCCGAGATGCTGCGCGTCACCCGTCCCGGCGGCCAGGTGGTGATCTGCGAGTTCAGCAAGCCCACCAATGGGGCCTTCGGCTTCGTCTACGAGCAGTGGCTGCCGCGCGCCATCCCGGCACTGACCAGGTTCTCCAGCAATCCGGCTGCCTATGGCTACCTCTTCGAGTCGATCCTGGCCTGGCCGGCCCAACAGGAACTGGCCGAGATGATGGACCAGGTGGGATGGAAGGCCGTCGGCTGGCGCAACCTGAGCCACGGCATCGTCGCCCTGCACCGCGGCTGGAAGGCCTGAGCCCACGTCGATGGAGATCCTGCTCGACCCCTATGCGGCGCGATCCTGCCCGGTCAAGACCCACAACCGTCATGACCGGACCGTCGAGCGACCCCGCAGCCAGCCAGACGAGGCGCTCACCGAGCTCTTCGCCGGTGGCAGGACCTTCGGCGGCGAGGTGCTGGAGCTCTTGTCCGCAGGCAAGGACGTGGCCGACCTGCGCGGGGTCGACGACCCGGCCGAGGCCGAACGGCTCACCCTCGAGGCCCTCGCGGCGGGACGCGCCGTCGTGCTGTGTCCCCGCCTGCCCGACGATCCGGTCGGGCACCGCACCGGCAGCCCTGACGCCCTGGTGCGCTCCTGCACGCTCGACGACACCGGCCATGGCTACCGTGCGGTGGAGGCCAAGCGGCACCGGGTGCAGGAGATGGGCCACGGCGAGCACCCCTGCCACTGGAGCCCGCTGGCCGACCCCACCACGGAATCGGTGGCCTGGCAGATGACGATCAAGGCCTCGCGCGAAGCCGACCTGCTGCAGTTGGCCCACTACTGGCGGCTGCTGGAGGCCTGCGGCCATGCCGATCCGTCGATGGTCGCGGGCCTGGTGGGCACCGACCACGTCGAGGGCCACGCGGGCCTGGTGGTCAGCTGGGTGCAGCTGGACCGCAAGATGATCCGCACCTATTCGCGCACCGCGGCCACCGGCTGGAAGCTGCGCAGCCCCATGGAGCGCTACGAGCACGAGTTCGGCTTCCGATTGAAGGTGGCGCAGGTGGCTGCACGCCGCACCGGTGCTGTCGACGACCCCCGCCCGATGGTCCAGCCGATCGTGATCCGCGAGTGCGAGCAGTGCACCTGGTGGGAGGCGTGCAAGCCGCAGCTGGACGACGACGACCTGAGCCTACGGATCAGCAAGTCGCCGCTGGACGTGCGCGAGATCAGCGTGCTGCGCAGCCACGGCATCAATACCCTGGCCGATCTGGCCGATGCCGATGTCGAGTCCCTGATGGACAGCTACCTGCCCGAGGTGGGCCACCGCAGCGGCGCCGACTCGCGGCTGCGGCTGGCCGCGCGGCGCGCCTCGCTGATGCTCGCCGGGGTGCAGCTGGAGAGGCTGGCGACCGATCCGGTGGACCTGCCCGAGGCGAGCCTCGAGATCGACCTGGACATCGAGACCTCCGCGGCGGACCGCGTCTACTTGTGGGGATTCCTGGTCGACGACCGCACCCGCTCGGGCGAGCCCTACTACAAGTCCTTCTCGCGCTTCGCCGAGATGGACAATGCCGCCGAGGTGGCACTGGCCGCCGAGGCGATCACCTGGCTGGACACGATGCTGCGGCTGCACCCCGATGCGCGGGTCTACCACTACTCCGACTACGAGGTGGTGCACCTGCTGCGCCTGGCCGAGCGCTGCTCCAAGCCTGAGGTACTGGCCGCGGCCCGACGGGTGCGACGCCACTTCGTCGACCTCTTCGACCTGGTCAAGGGCCACTTCTTCGGCACCCATGGGCTCGGGCTCAAGGTGGTTGCCCGTTCGGGGCCCGGCTTCGAGTGGCGCGACGAGGACCCGGGCGGCCTGAACTCGCAGGCCTGGTTCCGCGAGGCCGTCCAGGACCAGGACCCAGAGGTGCGCGAGCGGGCCCGCACCCGGGTGCTGGAGTACAACGAGGACGACGTGCGAGCCACCCACCAGGTGCGGGCCTGGCTGCGGACCCTCGACGAGGCCAAGCCGGACGCGGGCGTCCCCCAGTCCTGAGGTCGGGGCGACCTGGCCCTCGCCCACCGGACCCGCGGGTCCATCACCCGCCGGTTCAGAGCCCGGCGACGCGCTGGGCCCAGGCGCGGCGCCCGTCACGGGCCACCGGGACCACGAGCACTTCGGGGCCGCGCACCGGCACCCGCAGCCGCTGGCCCAGCTCCTCCAGGTCTCTCACCGTGGTGGCCTTCCAGCCATGGGCGGCGGCCAGGGCGGCCAGGTCTGCCTGGTGCGGCGTGCCGAAGACCTTCTCGAAGCTGGCCTCGTGCTGCTCGCCGCCCTGCTCCAAGCTGTGGAAGATGCTGCCGCCGCGGTCGTCGAGCACCACCAGCCGCAGCCGCGGCTGCTCCTCCAGGCTCCCCAGCCACAGCCCGCCGCAGTCGTGCAGGAAGGTGAGGTCGCCCAGCAGGCAGGTGACGGGCTCGTCGAGGCCCAGGCCGATCCCGGCCGCGGTGGAGATGACCCCGTCGATCCCTGCCAGGCCACGGTTCGCAAAGACGCGGGTGGCCGCCTCCGGATCCTGGTAGAGGGCATCGGGCACCGGGGCGAGGTCCGCGTCGCGGATCGGGTTGGACGAGCCCAGCACCAGCACCTGCCCGGCGGTGCGCTCCACCACCAGCGCGGCCACGGCATGGCCGGTGGGCTCCGGCTCCTCACCGGACTCGGGGCGTGATGCCAGCCCCAGGCGGGTCTGCAGGTCGCAGTCGGCGGTGAGCCAGCGGTTGAGCCAGTGCTCGTCGGGAGCGGGGGCGAGGTCGACGTCGCCCACGACGCGGCAGGCGCGCATCCCCGGGTCCGGCCAGCGCGCCCCGTCGGCGACCACGATGACCTCGACGTCCTCGCGCGACAGCAGCCGGGTGACCGGCCGGGACAGCGTGGGGTGTCCGAAGACGATCACGCGGTCGATGCGGTCGCCCAGGCCCTCCTTGCCCAGCAGCAGCCGGTAGGTGCTGACGGCCCGGCCCGCGCGGGCATTGCTGGACGGTTCTGCCAGTAGCGGCACTCCCCCGGCATGGGCCACCTGCAGAGCTCGACGGCCGACGGCAGGGCTCGCGTCCCCGGCCAGCACCACCGTGTGCCGGGCGGCGTCGAGCAGCACCGCGCGGGTGGGGGCGGCGGGCTCCAGCTGCCATGGGGTTGGCGGGGGCAGCTCTTCGTCGCTGGGCATCAGGGGCACGTCGAGGTGCAGGTTCACCTGGACCGGGCCGGGAGCGCCGGTGCGGCTGCCGGCGGCCTCGGCGAGGGCTCGTCTGAGCTGGAAGCGCCAGCTGGTGGGCTCGCCGTCGCTGGTCAGCTGCACCTGGTGGCGCACCTGGGAGGAGAACAGGCCGAACTGCGTCCCGGTCTGGTTGGCCCCCGAATGTGCCATGGTCAGGGGCCGGTCGGCCGAGAGGACCACCAGCGGCACACCGGCCTCATTGGCCTCCATCACGGCGGGAGCGAGGTTGGCCACGGCGGTTCCCGAGGTGGTGACCACCGCCACCGGAGACTCACTGGCGCGGGCCAGGCCCAGGGCCAGGAAGCCGGCGGAACGCTCGTCGATGCGCACGTGCAGGTGCAGGTCGGGGCCGTCCGCGCCCGCCTGGACCGAGGCCCGGTGCAGGGCCATCGACAGGGGCGCATTGCGGGAACCCGGCGCCAGCACGACGTGCTCGACGCCGGCCTGGCGCAGCTGTTCGACGACGCACTGGGCCAGCAGCCAGGAGCTCATCGGGTCACCAGCGATCGGGCGGCCTCGGCGGCTCGCTCGGCCCAGAACTCGACCCGATCGGTGGGCGCCTGCACCGCGACCAGCGCCTCGCGGTCGGGGGCCACCTCGCCGACCGGCAGGCACCCGTCGGCCTCGACCAGGGGCCGGGAGCACACGTCGCCCTCGAACAGGACCAGGGTGTTGAGCCCGCAGGCATGGGGCAGCTCGGGCAGGGCCGCGGCCAGGGCGACCCCCATCCGGATGCCGATGCTCGTCTCGAGTGCGGAGCTGACCACCACCGGCATTGCCAGGTCCTCGGCCAGCTGCAGGCAGCGGCGCACTCCTCCGAGCGGCTGCACCTTGAGCACGGCCACGTCGGCGGCCTCCAGGCGACATT
>NZ_JBHWOO010000076.1:0-12143 GCF_043424415.1 Luteococcus sp.
GGCCGATCGGCGTCGCCGAACTACGAGTCCACCTGCGCCCCAAGTCGCGCATGGACCGTCTCTGGGGCGCCCTCAGCGCCGAAGCCCTCGTCGACGGGGAAACACTCCTGGTCGGGAGCTCGCACATGCGACGACTCGACGACGGAATCCACATCCTCTCCCACGGACGAGACGACATCGACGAATGTGCCGAGCGCGTCGTGGAAGCAGCACGAGGCTCCCGCATGAAGATCCTGGGATGGCAGGAATGCCTTCCCAGCAAGGCCCCCACGAACCGAATCAGCCGCTGACCCGCCCACTGCGCTTCTGGCGCTGGTAGTAGGCGCGCGAACGGTTGCGATCACCACACTCGCTGGAAACGCACCAGCGACGATTCCGTCGCGGTGAATGGTCCAGATAGACCCGGCCGCACCGCGCATCCTCGCACTGGTCCAGATGGTCGAGGTCATCACGCTGCAGGAAGCCCACCATCTGTCGCACCACCCGATGCCTCGGGGTCGCCAGGGTCAGGTCGCTGTCCACCCACTCCCAGGCATCCCCGGACGGACGCAACTCGCACCCCGCCACCGCCTCCCGATACAGATCCGCGATCCGTTGCGTGGCCGCGGGTTTGCGCTCGAAGAGCATGGCGTAGAAGTCATCCCGTGCGGCGGCGGTGCGCACCAGCTCGACCTGGGCTTCGACGGGGTCGACATCACAGGTATGGCGAAGCGCAGAAACTTCATTAGCCGTGATGGTGTGGAAGGTCTGGGACCAGTCCAGCAGCGCCACGAAGTCGACCAGTCCGTCCTTGCGGCGACCTGGGTCGAAGCGCATTTCAACCGTGTTGATCAGATCCAGGGCGAGGTGCCCTCCGATGTCTGTCCAGTCCATTGTTACCCCCAGGGTGAGTCCATCATCACCAGCGATGATCTGACAAATCATCACAGGCAAAACGCCCAAATACTCCGAGAAGGAGCATGAGGGGCTTGTTGGCTACACGACCGGTGTGCAGCGAGCATGCGTGGAAGGGATGAATTTTTCATGACAAAAAGCAGGATCACCCATGGTGTCAGGAATAGGTTCAGGTGCCCGCTGAGCTCCACGGGACTGGCGGGCGCCACGTCCTGCTGCTCACTGACGATCCCTGCCCGGATCTCAAACTGGCAGCTTCAGTCAGTGACTGAGGAAGAAGGGCCCGGCCGGGGATTGGGTTTCAGGGGGAGTCCTGCTCAGGCGGGTAGGTGATCTGCGTCCTCTCCACGACCGCGAAGCGGGTCAGCTTGTGGGGCGTCGCCTTGCCGAGCCCCATGATGTCGAGCACCTCGAAGCCGCGCACGAGCATCGCATCGCCCACCATGGAGCGGTGGCAGCGCCACGGCACGGCCTCAGCGCACATGATGGCCACGCAGTGCGCTCGTGCCAGCTCGGCGAGCTCCTCGACGGCCCTGGCGAACTCCGCCGTCTGCATGTAGTCGGCGTAGCCGCGGAATGACGCATTGCGCCAACCCATGTTGGGGGAGTCCCTCTGGGTCTTGCGCAGGCCGCCGAGCCCTTTCATGCGGCAGTAGTCGATGCCCAGGCCCGGTAGCTCGTCGGCCAGTACCCGCTCGGAGTACTGCGGGTTGTGGCGAGACCCGGGCACGGTGCGGATGTCGACCAGGTGCGTCACCTGGAAGGACTCCAGGAGGTCGACGAGCTCCTCGAGCGGTCGGGTGGAATGGCCGATGGTATGGATCATGGACATGGCCCGACCCTAGGCTGGGGCGTCCGAACAAGCCATGGTCACGAGAACGGGGGTCACGGATGAGCGACTGGAGCTGGCTCGAGGTCTCGGCCGAGGAGGCGGCGCTGCGCCTGCTGGGCTGTGAGCTGGTCCGTGAGTTGGACGGGCATCAGCTGCGGGCCCGGATCGTCGAGACCGAGGCCTATGACCAGGATGATCCCGCCAGCCACACGCACCATGGCCGCTCGGCGCGCAACGACGCCATGTTCATGGCGGCCGGGCACGCCTACGTCTACCTCATCCACGGTATTCACCACTGCATGAATGTCGTGTGCGGATTCGAGGGGCATGGCAGTGGCGTTCTGATCCGCGCCGTCGAGCCCATCACCGGCCTCGACGTGATGCAGCAGCGGCGTGGTCGTGGCGGCTTCGAGCTCACCAATGGCCCGGGGAAGTTGTGCAAGGCGATGGACATCACCTTGCCCATGCGCGGACATGACCTCGACGAACCGCCATTGACCCTTGTCAGACGCGATCCCGTGAAAAGGGAAGATGTCGTCATGTCGACACGTATCGGCATCAGCAAGAATGTCGACGCGGTGCGTCGGTTCTACCTGCGCGGCAATCCGTGGGTCTCCAAGCCCTGGGTGCGCGAGACCTGAGGGCCCATGTCACTCCTGGCCGGAAACCATCCTGGCGCGTCGGATGAGGTCGGCCTGCAGGGGAAGTCGGGCCAGGGAGATCACGCGCACGGGAAGGGATGCCTCGCGCGAGTCCTTGGCCATCTTGAGGTTGCCGGGGAAGACGCCGACGAACAGTGCCTGCGCCGCAAGGCCGCCAAGGCGACGGGTCGACGGCACTGCCAGCAGGGTGCCGGTTGCGATCTCGGCGACGCCCGAGGCCAGGGTCCAGAAGCGGGGGCTGCCCGGCAGCTTGGACGGGATCAATCCGTCGAAGGGTTCCGGCTTGACGAAGTGCAGTAGCCCCATGCACAGGCACAGGCCGCTGAGGAGGTGGGCATTGCGGGTAGCGTCATCACTCATGCCGCGAGCTTAGCCAGCGGGGGACGGGCCTAGCCAGCAGGAAATCGGGGCCCCCGCCCCAAGCGGATCGGTCCGCCCGGATCCTGGGCCTCCACGACGATCCCCTTGCGCGTGGAGACGACGCGCCCGTCCCGTCCCAGGAGCGAGGCCGCCTCGCGTACCCGCGGCATCAGCTCGCGCCATTGCTCGCCGTGCTGCCGCGCCACCTCGGACGGGCAGATGGTGGCATCGGGGCGGCGCCGCTGCAGGAGCTCGAGGATCTCCTGCGCCAGCTGGGCATTCGAGGGTCGGGACAGTGGCATGCGGCCTCCTGTGGTCGTGGCCTCCAGTCTGCCTGCACGCTAGCTTTGTGTGCCATGCGACTATGGAGCCTGGACCCCGCCCTGCTCGACCGGGCCGCACTGGTGGCGGGATGGCGTGAGGGCCTGCTTGCCCAGAAGGTGCTGGCCGGTCAGACCAAGGGCTATCGCAACCATCCCCAGCTGGACCGTTTCAAGATCACCAGTGATCCCTGCCTGGCCATTGGTGCGTGGCTGCAGGGGCTCGCACAGGAGGCGGATGCCCGCGGCTACCACTTCGACCATTCCAAGATCAATTGCGCTGGTCCTGCCATCAGGATTGACGTCACCCGTGGTCAGCTCAACTTCGAGATGGAGCACCTGCGCGCCAAGGTGGCTGCGCGCCAACCCGACTGGCTCCCGCGGCTCGGTGCGGTCGAAGCCCATCCGATCTTCACCGTCGTCGACGGCGGGATCGAGGACTGGGAGCGTCCTTGAGGGCCTGACGGGCGCTTCCAAGATCAACCGTGGTCGTCGGATCAAGCCACCCGTCAGGGCGATGACGGGCCGCGGACGGATGGCTATCGTGGAAGGCAGAGGCAAACCCGACGGGGAGCAGCCCCACAGCGGAGGAGAGACCATGTTCGAGCGAGCAGACAGCCCCCTGAGCCCCCTGATGGTCCGACTGGAGCAGTCACCGGTCTTGGACCGTGCCGTCGACGCCGCCCAGCCCCTGATGGAGGCCATCTCCGGCAACCCGACCATCAAGCACACCCTGCAGGGCCGCTGGGCCGGTCACGCCCTGCACCCGATCGCCGTGCAGGTGCCGCTGGGCACCTGGATGAGCGCCCTGCTGGTCGACCTCAGCGGCACTGACCCCGAAGGAGCTTCCGCGCAGGTACTGACGGCCGTCGGCATCGCGAGCGCGGTGCCGGCCGCGATCACCGGCTGGGCCGAACTGGCCGATGCCGACCGTCCCCGCCAGCGTGTGGGCGTGGTGCACGCCGGCGCCAATGTCATCGGGCTGGGCCTGCAGGGCTTGGCGATGGTGCAGCGCAGCCGAGGCAGCAAGGTGCTTGCCCTGGCCACCTCGGGCGCCTCGATGGGCATCCTCGCCGCCGCCGGCTACCTGGGAGGGCACCTCGCAGTGTCCCGAGGAGTGGGCAGCAAGGACCAGCTCTTCGAGGACGAGGCAGCCGAGGCCACGGTCCAGGCGCGACGCCAGGCCTGACGTCCCCAGGCCATCCATGGTCAGTCTCGACACCAGCCGCGAGCCGGTGCACTTCCGGTTCGCATCCACACCCCGGGCCTGGCGACTGGGCGGCGCGGCGCTGCTGGTCGTGCCGCTCGGTGTGGTGGCCGCCTCGACGCACCACACCGTCCACTGGTGGGGATGGCTGTCGGCGCTGGTCGGCCTCGACGGTGGAGCGCTTGGTGGCCATGGTGCCGACGGGCAACACCGTGCTCGACCTGGGCACCGAGTACATGCCTCTGCCGGTGGCGGACCTGTGGTTGGGCACCGGCTACCCGACCGCGCAGGTCATCGCTCCGTGGATCATCCGACACGGTGGCGGCCGGGGCAGTGCCCGCGACCAGGACGTCGTCAAAGGCTCCTGGATCGTGAACATCGGCCGGGGCCTTCGTCGTCCCGCCGTGTGGAAGAGGCTGGCACTGGTGCTGCCCGTCCTGGCCCTGGCCGCGATGTGGCTCGGCGCCCTCTTCGGTCACGACAGCCCGCGCTTCGGGTCTGGCTGGGGCTTTGCGTTGGGCGGGCTCCTGGTCGGCGTGGAGAATGCCGGGAAGGAGCCCACCGTGACGACCGACTGGACCGCCCTCGACGTGGGCTGAGCCTGGTCGGGAACAAAATCCCTTCCCAGAGCGCTCTTGTAGGTATGACCACCACGCACGAGATTCCCAGCACCACCCGCGAGATCCACTTGGCCCGTCGCCCACACGGCGCCCCCGTGCCCGAGGACTTCCGCCTGGTCGAGGTGCCTGTCCCGGAACTCGCCGAGGGACAGGTCCTCGTCGCCAACACCGTGATGTCGGTCGACCCCTACATGCGCGGCCGGATGAACGACGTGAAGTCCTACATTCCGCCCTTCCAGATCGACCAGCCCCTGGACGGCGGCGCCGTCGGCACCGTGATCAACTCGCGCCACGCCGACGTGCCCGTTGGCGCCAGCGTCGTCCATGCCCTCGGCTGGCGCGACCACGCCGTCGTCGACGGCTCCCAGGCGCGCGTCGTGGACACCGAGAACATCGACGAGGGCGCCTACCTTGGCGTGCTCGGCATGCCCGGCCTCACCGCCTACGCGGGCCTGCTCGTCGCAGGCGAGATGAAGCAGGGCGACGCCGTCTTCGTCTCCGGCGCCGCCGGTGCCGTCGGCTCCCTGGTGGGGCAGATTGCGAAGCTCTCCGGCGCCTCCCGCGTCATCGGCTCGGCCGGCACCCCCGAGAAGGTGGCCCGGCTGCGTGAGCTCGGCTTCGACGCCGCCTTCAACTACCGCGACGGATCGGTCACCGAGCAGCTCGCCGAAGCAGCCCCCGAGGGCATTGACGTCTACTTCGACAATGTCGGTGGTGACCACCTGGAGGCGGCCATCGCCAGCCTGAACACCGACGGCCGCGTCGCCATGTGCGGGGCGATCGCCCAGTACAACGCGACCGAACCGCCCGCCGCCCCCCGCAACCTGGCCCTGGCGATCGGCAAGCGGCTGACGCTGCGCGGCTTCGTGATCGCCAAGTACGCCGACCAGGTGCGTCCCGAGTTCCAGAAGACGATGGGTCAGTGGGTGGCCGAGGGCCGGATCAGCTGGGACGAGACCGTCCGCGAGGGTCTCGACAACGCCCCGCAGGCCTTCATCGACATGCTGGACGGCGCCAACACCGGCAAGATGCTCGTCCGCCTCTGATCCGACTCATTCTGCGTGGTACTGGAAGACCTCCGAGTTCGCGACGATGCGCCCCTCATTGGTGGTGCAGGTGACCGATCCGGTCGCCACCACCGTGCAGGTGGCGTCGTCGACGGTCAGTGACTGTCCGGCCAGCAACTCCTTGGCAGGCTTCTCCGCGATGAAGACCCCCTGGGTGGTGCAGCCGTCCTCGCTCGGCTCGCTGCCGTCGATCGCGACGTAGGGGGCACGGCTGTCGGGGTCGGTGCACTTGGGGCGGTTCTTCACCAGGGCCGTGGACTGGCAGCCGGTCGCCGACTGGGTGATGCCGCAGCGCAGGGTGCCGCTGGTGAAGTAGTGGCCCTTTCCGGCGCCGCCCGTCGCGGCATAGGCGGACAGGTCCATCTGCGAGGCCGAGGGCTTGGGCGTGGTTGAGGCGGTGGACTTGCTGGAGGAGGCGATGGTCGTCGTCTGACTGGTGGTGGAGGAACTCGACTGCTCGGTGGTCGAGGAGAGGGGCGGGGTCGGGTCGGCGACATCGGACTTCTCCTGGCCACAACCGGTGAGCACGGCTGCCACGGCGAGCAGGGTGACGACAGTGCGGTTCGTCTTCATGGGGTCCTCCTGGGTTCGGGGCGCCGGGTGAAGCGCCTTCATCTCTGGCTACGCGCCGGAGGGCGGAAAGGTTGCACCAGGAGGCGACTGTTTTCAGACGTGGACGACGAGCTGGCCCGGCTGTCCCATGGGAAGCGCGGCGGCGAGCATGCCGTCGGTGAACCAGGCGGCTCCACCGTGGGCCGCGCCCGCCCACTCGGGGGGACGTGGGCGTCTGGTCGGCGAGGCTGTTGACCCAGGCCATCCGGCGGCAGACGGACCCGGCCTGCGCCGCGTAGTCGGAGATCTCCCCTGACCATCGCTCGGGCGTGAAGTTCACGAAGACAGGCCACAGCAACAGGTCAGCGTCGAGCTGGGCGAAGCGCTCGGGCATGACCCACAGGTCGCCGCACAGGGCGATCGCGACTCGTTGCCCGCACAGCTCGAAACAGACGGGCTCGGTGCCGTCGACGTAGATGGACGTGTCCACCTCGCTTCCGCGCCAGCCGGGCGACATCCTCCGGTAGAGGCCAGGGTGGCGCCCTCGCGGTCCACGACGATGGCGCCGGAGTGCAGCACGTCGCCTGCCCGCTCGATGAACCCGAAGCCGATCGCGGTCCGGTGGCGTCGGGCCATTTCCCTGACCTGTGCGATCTCGGGGCCCGACTCCTCCCAACCCACCGCAAGGTCATGGCGTGGATCATCGGTGATGGCCTCGAAACCCTGGCCGAAGGCCTCCGCCACGACCGCCAGGTCGACGGGCGGGGCCTCGCCCAGCGCCCGGTCGAGGCCGGCGAGGTTCTCGTCCTCGCGGCCCGCATTGCTCGGCAGCGGCAGGAGCAGCAATCGCATGGCATCAGGCGATGCGGAGGCCTGGCTCGGGGCGCCTGGGGTCGTCAGTCGGTCGTCCTCCGCATGGAGGAAGATGGGGCGCTGCTCACAGTGCACGTCGAGAAGTCACTGGGCACGTGCTGCATCGCGGGCCCAGTCAGCTTCCAGCGTGCGCAGTGCGGGCCGAACTTCGCCAGCCAGGTGTCGAGAAGCACCGAGGGGCGATGGCCGATCCGCTCCGTATTCGAGACAGCCCCGTCCGCTGCTACCTGTTCACAGTGGAGGCCTTCGGCTGGAGGCTCACCCCACGTCCCGGGCAACCTTGCCGGCTACTCGACCAGCGACATGAGATCGAGTGTGTCTCAGCCTGTCGAAGGCTCCGCCCCTGGCAGGTAGCCTCCGTGATGCGTCACGAAATGCTGGAAGTCTCGCTGCAGCACCGCGCCCAACCGTTCAGCGAATGGACGTAGCGCGGCCGCCAGTGCCTCGACCGTCGAAGGGGCGGGCAGCTGGGCACGTCAGAACCTTCCGTCCAGACCAAGAGGACTCGACCACCGCCGGCCTGCTCGTCCTCCCGGACAGTGATGTCGTGGCAAGCCCCACCAGAGTTCTTCCACACGGGAGAACCGGCGAACGGACGTTCCGGTGTTGCCGCGCTACAGTGCCACATCGCATGGCGCGGGGCGGCATTGGGCTCGCCCATTCCGACCTCATGCATGGGCCCTTCAAGGACGGCCACCACCGCATCCGCCCATTGGTCGTCGGTCAACCCGTCGCTCACCATTCCACACCTCCCTGTTGGACTCCGGGATGCCAGCCAGCCCAGACACCCCGATGATCCGGAGATCACCCACATCTCAAGCAGAAGAGGATGCTCACGCACTTCACGGGCCTGGCCACAGGCGGGTTGGAAAGCTGAGGGAACCTACGGATTGTTGCCCGCGGGAATCGCATCAGGGCAAGCTTGCCGCCCGCTCGAGCGCGGCAGAAGTGCGCCTTCGGGTGGATCAGGACGCCGCGGCGAGCTTGCGGGTGACGTACTGGTTCAGACTGAGGTGCTGTTCGGCCGCCTCGATCGCCAGGCGACGGTGCAGGTCCTCGCCCAACCGGAGCTGGAACTTGCCCGAGTAGTGCCGCGTCGACAACGGCTCAGGCACGTCCTCGCCCCTTTCGCGAAGGTCGGCGACCACCTCGTCCACCAGTTCCCGCAAGCCGGTCAGGGCCGATTCCGGAGTCTCGGCCAGCCACGACAGGGAGGGGAACTCGACACAGGTGGCGACGAACTCGTCGTCCTCGACCGACCAGGTGACGCGGAAGGTGTAGCGCGCGGTGTCGATCATCGTGGTGCTCATCGGTTCGCCTCCAACTTCTCGATGGCCTGCAGTACCTGCTTGACCTGGTAGGCCTTGGCCTTGCCGTGATCATTCTGGATGTTGACCCGAGGATCCCCGGGCCAGGGTGTCTTGTAGACGGCGTGGGAGCCGCCGCTGGTGCGGGGTGGTCCGAAGTGGTGTTCGCAGACCTTGGCCAGTTCGGCGTAGCCGATGTTGCGGGGATTGGCTCGCATCTCGACGAGGATCTTCGCAACACTGGGCATGGCGTCATGGTACCGCCAATGGTACCAATCTGTATGGCTCGCCAACGTCTGCCTGTCGGCGGAAGAGGATGCTCACGCACCCCTGAGGCCACGGGATGAGCTCCCAAGCTGCTCCCTCTGCAAGGATCCGACTGCCCCGTGAAGAGTTCGCTGCCGCTGGTCTGACGACGTTGTGACAGTGACTTGGCAGCACTGTCACCACCCGGGCAGTACCGGAGTGCGAGTCGATCAGCACGTCCTTGTTCCTGGCTCTGCCCAACCTGGTCCGTGGTCATGCTCCGCGGCGCATGGCTCTCAGGCACTCCACATTCAGAGTATTGAGGCCCGTGTTCAGTCTTCGCTGCATCTCGACAGATGTCGAGATGCAGTGCACTTTGAACGCGGCCACGCTCAGCACTTTGAACAGATCGGGTCTTCATCGGGTGCCGTTCAAAGTAGAAAGCTGAGAGATTCTTATCTTCAGGACGGGTGGCGACGGGCGCAGGTGGCGCTCCAGCTGAGGCGCATGACATCACTCTCACGCCGATTACAGGACGGTCGGCCTTGCTCGCTGTCAAACTTGGCCATGCGCAACACGTACTGGCAACGGGGTGCTCTCCAAAACCACCGCAACCGACGACTCATGGAGGTCGACATGACTGGCACAGTGCTGCTCGAGGAGTTCCACGACGACGGGGCGAAGGCGGGCGTCCTCATCCGCAAGTTCGTGGGCCAGGACCTCGACTCCATCATGACCGTCCGCTGTGGCGACCACTTGCTCCGACTGGTGCAGCACACGGAGTTCGCTGGCCCGACCGGCCCTGAGTGGCGGTCCTTCACCTACATCGGCCACAACGAGACGACGAGCGCGTCTTGCTCAGCCGACGGCATCGTCACCGTTTCGGGGAAGGCGATGCCAGCGCTTGAGCGGGCCGTGCCCAGCTACGCCGCCGTCCGCATTCTCCTTGACTTCCTGGCCGGGAAACAGAGGGAGACCACCTACCGCGAGTTCCTCGAGGGCGACCTCACGGTCTACGACGCCCGCCTCATCCGCCTGGGCAAGGAGAGCGTCGAGACCCCCACAGGCACGGTCGAAGCGACCCGCATCGAGCTGCACCGAGGCAGCACGCTTGCGAACACCTTCTGGGAACAGGACGGCCACCTCGTCGCATCCGACTGGAACGGCGCCATGTCCTACCCCGTCGACGACCGCAACACGCTCGTCAAGGGGCTACACCCCGACGTCGTCACGACCATTGACGACTTCTTGGCTGGCTGACGCCCCGGCTCGCACGAGGAGCGTGGCGAATTCCAAACGGATGGAACACCCGCCACGCTGAACGTCCGCCTCTGCCGCGGGGATCGCGACAGTCTTGACACCGATCACCCGCAGAATGCCCAGAGGTGACGTTCGAGGAGTCAGCAAATAGGGGTGCGGCCGGGGAGCGTTCCCAGCGATGATGGGCGGGTGATTCTCTTTGATGGCTCCCGCGACAAGTCTTACCATTCAGGCGTCGTTGAGGAGGGATCACGGTCCATCGATGCCTTGCCCGGCCAAAGGCATGTCCACGTTCACCTCAACGTGCCCTACGCCACGAGGTCGGGGGTCGATCTCCACGTCCACGTCATCCAGTCCTGCCTCGACCTGACCTACGCCACCTGGGATGAGATGGTGGCCGAGCGCCTGCCCTGCATCGTCTTCGTCCAAGGCTCGGGGTGGGGCCCGCAGGACATGGGATCCACGATGGACTTCTGGGTCCGTTTCGCCCACCGCGGCTACGTCATCGCACTCGTCGAGCACCGGCCCAGCTCGGTGGCCCCGTTCCCGGCGCAGATCGAGGATGCTCGAACCGCCACTCGATGGCTGATCGAGCATCACGAGCGGTTCTGCATCGACCCGACACGGGTAGCCTTGGCCGGCGACTCTTCCGGCGGCCACGTTGCGCTCATGGCCCATGCAACTGAGGGACTGGGCCTGTTCGACGAGACTCCCGAGCAACCATGGCCGATCGCGGCCTACCTTGCCTTCTACGGCCCCAGCGACCTGTCCATCGGAAACCAGGAACCCACGACCTGCGACCATGAGGGCTCGGGCAGCGCCGAGGGGCGGCTGTTCGGAGGAGTGGACCTCGCCACGATCCCCGACCTGGTCCAGCAGGCCAACCCCACCCGGTGGATCGTGGCGGACCGCGCACTGGCACCGCTGCTCATGATGCACGGGACGAAGGACCGGATCGTGCCCCTGGAACACAGCCTGCGGCCCCCTGGAACACAGCCTGCGGCACTTCCGTGCCCTGCGCGCGGCAGCACAGCCAGTCGAACTCATCCAAGTGCGCAATGGAGACCACGGCGCGCTGGCCGCGTCATGGACCGACGAGCAGGCCGACATCATCGACCAGTTCCTCGTCACGGCCTTCTATGCGGCTGTTGCTCCGTGAACGGTGGCCTCCAAACGGCACACAGATACCGCATTGTCATGCCACTGTCCTTGGTGTCGGGAATGCGCGCACATGCCGCTGATCTCGCGTGAAGCCCTTGGCGCAGATTCGAATGAGTTCGACCTCGACGCCTCGCTCGATGCTGTCAGGAGAGCTGTGCCGCAACGCTGCCATCGACCTGCCACACTTCAAGTGGGCCCTGACCGGGATAGTCGCGGCTTCCCAAGGAATGGCCCCGGAGGGTGTACGTGACCTCGCCCAGCTGGATCGTGGTCTCAGGAAGTGTGATCGCGACATGGTCGCGAACCTGGATGCGGCCTCCAGCCTCGGTGAATAAGCCGGGAGGCCCGGTCATCTCCGAGCAATGATGTTCGACCGGACGGCCAGCCACGAGCTCGCCAGCGGTGATGACTTGCTCCCAGTCGGTGGTGCGGTCGTCCGGGTCTGGGATGTGCAGGTCCACGGGGGTCAGCTGTTGCAATACTGCAAGGGCCTCCGTGACCTGAAGTGCCTTGTCCAGCTCCTGCTGGGTATCGGGATTGGGGGGATCAAGGACCTCTGCGTCATCGGCGTTGTAGGGGACTCGCACGGGGGCCAACAAGAGCCGGTTGGGCGCATGAGCGCCAGCCATTAGACGCACTACCGGCAGGACGTCGTCGACGACGTGGCGACCTTCGCCGAGGCTCACCGAAATGTGGGTGGTGTACGAGTTCTGGCCATCCAGTGCACGCGCAACGACGGTCACCAGGCCTTGGGCGTCGACGAAGACGGACTCCATGCCTAG
>NZ_JBHWOO010000077.1:0-48825 GCF_043424415.1 Luteococcus sp.
CACTATCGCCAGCAAGATCGGCCAGAGCGCCGGCAGCAAGCACATCGGCAGCTTCCAGCAGCCCTGACCGGTTGACGCGGGCGGAGCCCTTCAGGCCCCCATCACGGTTCAGGCCCCCATCACGGTTCAGGCCCCCATCACGGTTCAGGCCCGGTCACATGCGCTCGGGCGCGTCGATCCCCAGCAGGTAGAGGCCCTTGGCGAGCACGCCGCGGGTGGCCTGGCACAGCGCCAGGCGCGAGCCGCGCACCTCGCCCTCGCTCTTCATCACCGGGCACTGCTCGTAGAAGGTGGAGTAGGCACCGGCCAGCTCGTACAGGTAGGTGCACAGCTTGTGCGGCTGCAGGCTCTCGGCCACCTCGGCCACCACCTCGCCGAAGCGGCTCAGCAGCAAGGCCAGCTGCTGCTCGGCCGGCTCGTCGAGCACGGTGACGGCCGACGGCACCTCCACCTGCTCCGCCTCGGCCTTGCGCATGATCTGGCAGATGCGGGCGTGCGCGTACTGCAGGTAGGGCCCGGTGTCGCCGGTGGTGGCCGTCATCCGCTCCGCGTCGAAGGTGTAGTCCTTCTGCAGGCTGTTGGACAGGTCGGCGTACTTGATCGCGGCCAGCGCGATGTTCGGGGCCGCGTGCTGGTTGGCCTCGTCGAGCAGGTCGTCCAGGTGGACGGCGGTGCCCTCACGGGTGGAGAACTTCTTGCCGTCGGTGCCCAGCACCATGCCGTAGCCGACGTGCTGGGCGCGCACGTCCTCGGGCAGGTAGCCGGCCTTGCGGCAGACGCCGAAGATCAGGTTGAAGTGGTGGGTCTGCTCGCTGCCCACCACGTAGACCAGGCGGTCGGCCTCGAGCTCGCCGACGCGATAGCGCAGCGCCGCCACGTCGGTCACGTCGTAGCCGTAGCCACCCTGCGAGTTGCGCATGATCGCCGGGGCGTCGTAGCCGTCGACGAAGACCACCAGCGCACCCTGGTCCAGCTTGGCGATGCCGCGGGCCTCCAGGTCCTCGCAGACCTTGGGCAGCATGTTGTTGTACATGCTCTCGCCCGCGTAGTCCTTGGGTTCCAGCAGCACGCCGAGGCGACGATAGGTGCTCTCGAAGCCGGCCTTGGAGATGGCGATCAGCTTCTCCCACATCGCCAGGGTCTCGGGGTCGCCGGCCTGCAGCTTGACCACCCGATCACGCGAGCGGGTGGCGAAGGCCTCGTCGCTCTTGAGGTGGGCATTGGCGCGCTTGTAGAGCGCCTCGGCGCCGGCCAGGTCGAGGCTGTCCAGGTCGAGGCCCTCCTCGAGGGTCTGCTCGACGAGCATGCCGAACTGGCGGCCCCAGTCACCGATGTGGTTCTGCGGGATCACGATGTTGCCCTGGGCAGTGAGCACCCGGTTGAAACAGTCGCCGATGATCGTGGAGCGCAGGTGGCCCACGTGCATCTGCTTGGCCGCATTCGGTGCCGAGTAGTCGATCACCACGCGCTGCGGCTCGTCGGCCTGCACGATGCCGGCGTGCTCGTCGGCCATCAGGTCGGTGGCCGTCCGGGCGAGCACCTGGGACTTGATGCGGAAGTTGATGAATCCCGGCCCGGCGATCTCCAGTGGCTCGCACAGGTCGTCGAGCTGCAGCTTCTCGACGATCGAGGCGGCGACCTCTCGCGGCGGCCGGCCCTCGCTCTTGGCCAGGCGCAGTGCCACATTGGACTGGAAGTGGCCGAACTGTGGCTTGGTGGCGGGACGCATCTCGGGGTCGATCCCCGTGACGGACTGGACCCGCTCGGTGAGCTGTGAGGGCAGTGAAGACATGGCAGTCATTCTTCCACGCGCCGCGCCCACGCCGCTGCGGACGCACGGACCGCTTCCAGCACACGAGATTCCACCCCTTGAGGGGGAATTATGACCACCCAGTCAGGGTTGGATGGAAGAAGGCCTACCGCACGCCAGGCACCAGCCCGCCGTCCCCCGATGGCAGCGAAGGGAGCAGGATGGGTATCGAGTTCGAGCACGTCACCAAGCAGTACGGCGAGGCCCCGCCCGCCGTCGGCGACTTCAGCCTCGTCGTCCCCACCGGCCAGACCACCGTGCTGGTGGGCTCCTCCGGCTCGGGCAAGACCACCCTGCTGCGCATGGTCAACCGCATGGTCACCCCCAGCAGCGGCCGGGTGCTGATCGACGACGAGGACATCGCCGGCCAGGACCCGGTGAAGCTGCGCCGACGGATCGGCTACGTGATGCAGAACTCCGGCCTGCTGCCCCACCGTCGCGTCATCGACAACATCGCCACCGTGCCCCGCCTCAACGGCGTCGCCAAGAAACAGGCCCACGAGCGGGCCCTGGAGCTGATGGACCTGGTGGGTCTCGACGAGAACCTCGCCCGGCGCTGGCCCGCCCAGCTCTCGGGCGGCCAGCAGCAGCGCGTCGGCGTGGCGCGCGCCCTGGCCAGCAATCCCAACATCCTGCTGATGGACGAGCCCTTCGGTGCCGTCGACCCGCTGGTGCGCTCCGAGCTGCAGCACTGGATGGGCAGGATCCAGGCCGAGCTGCACAAGACCATCCTGTTCGTCACCCACGACATTGCCGAGGCCATCGCGCTGGGCGACCAGATCGTGCTGCTCAAGAACGGCGGCGCCATCGCCCAGGTGGGCACTCCCGCCGACCTCGTCGCCAATCCCGCCGACGACTTCGTCTCGTCCTTCCTGGGCCTGGACCGCGGCGAGCTCGACCTGCACCTGCAGCAGACCGCGCACGGCACCCTGGTGCTCGACTCCCGGGGGCGGCCGGCAGGACGGCTGGCCGCAGGGCAGGAGCTGCCGTGAGCTGGCTCGCCGCCAACCTCGACCTGGTCTGGGGCCTGGCCTGGTCACACCTGCTGATGACGCTGCCCGCGGTGGCGATCAGCCTGCTGCTGGCGCTCCCGGTGGCCTGGCTGGCCAACCGCTGGCGGCCGGGCCGCGCGGCGCTGGTGGCGCTGAGCGGGCTGGTCTACGCCATCCCCTCGCTGCCGCTGTTCATCGTGCTGCCGATGGTGATCGGCACCACGGTGCGCGACCGGTGGAATGTGGTGGCAGCCCTGTCGCTCTACGGCTTCGCGCTGATGGTGCGCTCGGCCACCGACGGGCTCGATGCTGTCGGTGAGGGGCCGCGGCTGTCGGCCACCGCCCTGGGCTATGGCGGGCTGCGACGATTCCTCACCGTCGAGCTGCCCCTGGCCGGGCCGGCCCTGCTGGCCGGCCTGCGGGTGGTGGCGGTGAGCACCGTGAGCCTGGTGACGGTCAGCGCGCTGCTGGGCGTCGGCAGCCTGGGATCGCTGTTCACCGACGGCTTCCAGCGCGGAATCCTGGCCGAGGTGATCACCGGCATCCTGGCCACCGCCCTGCTGGCACTGCTGCTCGACGCGGCGCTGATGGCGATCGGGGCGCTGCTGATGCCCTGGACCCGTGCCGCCGGCAAGGCCAGGACGGAGGCCCGGCGATGAACTTCGTCCGCGAGGCCCTCGCCTGGATCGGCGATCCTGCCCACCTGCACGGCCCGCAGGGATGGCCCTCCCATCTGGCCGAGCACCTCTGGTACACGGTCCTGGCCGTGCTGCTGGCCGGCCTGGTGGCGATCCCGCTGGGCTGGCTCGTGGGCCACACCGGCCGGGGCCGCAACCTGGCGGTGCAGCTGTCCGGCATCGCCCGCGCCCTGCCCAGCCTGGGCCTGGTCACCCTCTTCGGCCTGTGGCTCGGTGTCGGCCTGCAGGCGCCGATGATCGCGCTGGTACTGCTGGCCATCCCCTCGGTGCTGGCCGGGGCCTATGCCGGCATCGAGTCGGTCGACCCCCGCGCCGTCGACGCGGCCCGTGCGCAGGGCATGACCGAGTGGCAGGTGCTTCGCCTGGTCGAGATCCCGCTGGGCCTGCCGCTGCTGGTCGGAGGCATCCGCTCGGCCACCCTGCAGGTGGTCTCCACCGCCACCCTGGCGGCCTATGTCGGCGCCGGAGGCCTGGGCCGCGACCTCTTCCTGGGCCTCAAGACCCAGGACTACCCCCAGATGCTGGCCGCCTCGCTGCTCGTGCTGGGCCTGGCCGTCGCGCTGGAGCTGCTCTTCGAGCTGACCGAACGCCTGCTGCGCCGAAGCGTCCCCACCATCCAGACCCGGGAGTCATCGTGAACCGCAATCCCCTGCGCCTGCTCGCCGTCCTCGTCTGCCTGCTGCTGGCGGCCGGCTGCGCCAGCTCCGACCCGCTGGGCACACAGAAGTCCAGTCAGACCGCAGGTGCCTCGAAGACGCTCGTGGTGGGTTCGCAGCAGTACTACTCCAACGAGATCATCGCCGAGCTCTTCGCCCAGGCGCTGGAGTCGCGCGGCTGGAAGATCACCCGGAACTACCAGATCGGGCAGCGCGAGATCTACCTTCCCGAGATGCAGGCCGGCCGCATCGACCTGATGCCCGAGTACGGCGGTGCGATGCTGCAGTACTACGACAAGGAGTCCACCGCCTCGGCCACCAGCCAGATCATGACCGACCTGCGCAGCGCCCTGCCCGCCGGACTGATGGCGCTGGAACCGGCCGAGGCCACCGACCAGGACTCCTTCAATGTCACCCGCGGGACCGCGCAGAAGTACGGCCTGCAGACGATCGCGGACCTCAGGAAGCTGCCGGAGGTGACACTGGCCGCCAACTCCGAGATCGCCAAGCGCCCCTACGGACCCACGGGCCTCAAGCGGGTCTATGGGGTGGACGCCACGGTGCTGCCGGTGGAGGACTCCGGTGGCCCGCTGACGGTCAAGGCGCTCACCGACGGCAAGGTGCAGGTGGCCGACATCTACTCCGCGAGCCCCTCCATCAAGGCCCGTGACCTGGTGACCCTCTCGGATCCCAAGAACCTGGTGCTGCCGCAGAACGTGGTGCCGGTGGCCAGCTCGAAGGTGGGGGCCGATGCCGCCTCCGTCGTGGCGCTCGTCACGGCGCAGCTGACCACCGACGAACTCACCGAGCTCAACGCCCGCAGCGTGGAGAGGCAGGAAAGCTCGGCGACGATCGCGAAGGCCTGGCTCACCCGCAAGGGGATCATCGCCCAAGGCTGAACCAGGCCCTGACGGCTGGCCCACCGGCCGCCGGCGCGGCACAGTGGAAGGCAACGCACGTCGAGGTCGAGCACAGTGGGAGGACCCATGGATTCACGCGAGTTGTTGCGCGACAGTTTCGAGCGCGTCGCCGACGACCTGCCGGCCGTCCTGGACGGGCTGGATGCCGACACGGTGAACCGCCCGCCCGCGCCGGGGGCGAACTCGATCGGCTGGCTGGCCTGGCACCTGGCCCGGGTCGAGGATGCCCAGGTGGCCGACATCGCCCAGAGCCTCGGCCTCGGTGACGGCTCCCAGGTCTGGCACGACGGCTGGTACGAGCGCTTCGGCCTGCCCTACCCGATCGAGGCGCACGGCTATGCCATGTCGGCCGAGGACGCGGCGGCCTTCGCCGTCGACGACCCGGAGCTGCTGGCCGACTACCACCGGGCCGTGCACCAGGCCACGCTGCAGCTGCTGGAGCAGCTGGACGAGAAGTCCCTGGACCGCATCGTCGACGACTCCTACCAGCCCCCGGTGACGGCCGGGGTGCGGCTGGTGAGCACGGTCAACGACATCACCCAGCACCTGGGCCAGGCCGGCTATGCCAGGGGCCTGCTCGGCCGCTGACGGCTGCGGCACCCGCGACCAACCACACCAACCCCACCCATCCATCCATCCAAGGAGAAGCATGAACAGCATTCCCGAGGTCACCCTCAGCGACGGCAAGAAGATCCCCCAGCTCGGCTTCGGCGTCTGGCAGGTGGAGGACGAGCAGGCCACCCCCGCCGTCGCCAAGGCCCTGGAGACCGGCTACCGCCACATCGACACCGCCGCCATCTACGGCAACGAGGCCGGCGTCGGCCGCGCCCTGAAGAGTTCCGGAATCGCCCGCGACGAGCTCTTCGTCACCACCAAGCTGTGGAATGACATGCACCACAAGGCCGATGCCCGCAAGGCCATCGAGACCAGCCTGGAGAAGCTTGGCCTCGACCACGTCGACCTCTACCTGATCCACTGGCCCTCGACCGTCAAGCACGGCGATGCCTACATCGAGGCCTGGAATGCCATGCAGGAGTTCAAGGCCGAGGGCTTGGTGACCAGCATCGGCGTCAGCAACTTCCATGAGATGCACCTGGACAGGCTCGAGGGCGAGAGCCCCGTGATCGACCAGGTGGAGCTGCACCCCACCTTCCAGCAGACCGAGCTGCGCCGCGTCCTGGACGACCGCGACATCCGCACCGAGGCGTGGAGCCCGCTGGGCCAGAGCAAGGACCTGGGCAATGACACGATCGCGAAGATCGCCGAGAAGCACGTCCGCACCCCTGCCCAGGTGATCATTCGCTGGCACCTGCAGCTGGGCAATGTGGTGATCCCCAAGTCGGTCACGCCGGAGCGCATCGAGCAGAACTTCGACGTGCTGGGCTTCGAGCTGGACCAGGCCGACATGGAGGCCATCGCGAAGCTTGACGAGGGCAACCGCCTGGGCGCCAACCCGGAGGATGCCGACTTCTGAGTCGGTCACGCTTGCGAGTCCGTCGCGCGGCCCGGAAGGCAACACCGGCTCTGAGGAGCGACGGCCACCACGTGTGAGGGCCATGAGCAGCAGGGCCCCGACCTCGGTCGGGGCCCTGCTGCCCTCGCGGATCTTCATCTGCCCTTCATCTTGGGTGACTAGGCTCATCCCATGCGTCTGTCCACGATTGGTTGCGGATACCTGGGTGCCGTGCACGCTGCGTGCATGGCCGAACTCGGCCACGAGATGGTCGGCCTCGACGTCGACCAGGCCAAGGTCGACAAACTCTCCCGAGGCGAGAGCCCCTTCCACGAGCCGGGCTTCCCGGAACTGCTGCGGCGCAATGTGGAGTCCGGCCGCCTGCGCTTCACCACCGACCCGGCCGAGATCACCGATGCAGAGATCCACTTCATCGGCGTCGGAACGCCCCAGATGAAGGGGCGCTATGCCGCCGACCTGAGCCAGGTCGATGCCGCGGTGTCCACGGTGCTGGAGCACTCCCGCCCGCGGGGCGAGCGCCCGGTGCTGATCGCCGGCAAGTCGACGGTCCCGGTGGGCACCGCCGAGGGGATCGCCGAGCGCGCCGCGGCCAGCGGCAAGGACATCGCGGTGGTCTGGAATCCGGAATTCCTGCGCGAGGGCTTCGCGGTGAAGGACACCCTGCACCCGGACCGGATCGTCTACGGCCTGCCTGAGGATCGCGTCCGAGGCACCGTGATCCGCGAGATCCTCGACGAGTGCTATGCCCAGCTGCTCGAGGAGCAGATCCCGCGCCTGCTCACCAACTACCCCACCAGCGAGCTGGTGAAGGTGGCCGCGAACTCCTTCCTGGCCACGAAGATCAGCTTCATCAACGCGATGGCCGAGCTGTGCGAGGCCACGGGCGGCGATGTCACCAAGCTGGCCGAGGCGATCGGACACGATGACCGGATCGGCAAGAAGTTCCTGCGGGCCGGCATCGGCTTCGGCGGTGGCTGCCTGCCCAAGGACATCCGCGCCTTCATGGCCCGCGCCGGCGAGCTGGGCGTCGACCAGACCCTCACCTTCCTGCGGGAGGTGGATGCCATCAACCTGCGTCGCCGCGAGGGCACCGTGGAGCTGGCGGCGGGACTCTTCGGGGGCCGCCTGGTTGGCCGCAAGGTGGCCGTGCTGGGTGCCGCCTTCAAGCCAGATTCCGACGACCTGCGAGACTCCCCCGCCCTGGACATCGCGACACGGCTGTGGGCACGGGGGGCCGATGTGGTGATCACCGATCCTGCCGCCGGCGACGGCCTGCGACGTGCGCGTCCCGACCTGTACGTGGTCGACACCGTCGAGCAGGCGGTCAAGAATGCCGACCTGGTGATGGTGCTCACTGAGTGGAAGCAGTTCACGGAGCTGGATCCCGCGGAGCTGCTGCCCAGGGTGCGCGGGCCGCGCATCATCGACGGCCGCAATGTGCTCGATCCACACCGTTGGCACGAGGCCGGCTGGGACTACCACGGCATCGGCCGGGGGGTGTCCACCTGGTGACCGTTTCGTGTCCACGAAAGGATTCCGCTGGCCATGATCCGGACAGAACCGTCCGGGACCCAGACACGCCCCCGTTCAGGGAGACAGGGGCACTGATTCTGACGGAATGCTGAGTCGACGTGAAGAAGGTTGGTGCAGAATTCTTCAGCCTGACATCTGACATATGAGATTCTGGCTAGGTCGTCGACCCCTACATGGCCGCGTGAAGCACTCCTGGAAGCCCGCCGGAGCCCCTGCAGACAGAGGTTCGTCCCGATAGACTCCGAACCGTAGTTCGGGGGAGCACACACACGTCAATCGTGGCAATCCCGCATACCGCCCAGGGACTCTGGGCGGAACGCGAATTTGAACTCGGGGGAGTCAGTGTCATCCCGGCCAGCGCGTCGGGCCAGATCTGGCCGCCCGCCTCCAGGGGTGGAGCAATGCTTTTGAAGAACAACGTGAGCCCAAGCCGGCTGAGGATTCCACGGCGCGTCACGCACCGCTCACGCAGCGTCGCACCATGGCTGCTCGCCGCGAGCGACGCACTGACCGTGCTGCTCGCGACCCTGGTGGCCCTCGCCTTCCGCAATGTCGTGCCCGGCTTCCAGGACCCCATCCAGGTCAACTACAGCGTCTCGCTGCTGTGGCCGCTGGCCGTGGTCATCTGGATCGCGTGCCTGTTCAGCGCCGGCGCCTATTCCGACAAGAACCTCGGGGCCGGCACCGACGAGTACGCCCGGGTGGTGCACTCCAGCCTGATGGCGGCCGCCTTCATCGGCATCTGCTGCTACCTGACGCGCTTCGACCTCTCGCGCGGCTTCTACATCCTGCTCTTCGCCTTCGGCACGCCCCTGTTGGTGCTCACCCGCTGGATGGTGCGCCGTGGCATCCACATCCTGCGCCGCCGCAACTGGCTGACCCGTCGCGTGGTGCTGGCCGGCAACCCGCAGAACATCCAGGAGATCCTGACGGTCGCGCGTCGCGAGGCCTGGCTGGGCTACTACATCGTCGGCGCGATCCTGCCCGAGGGCACCCAGCGCGGCGAACTCGACCTGCCGGTGCTCGGCACCATCGGCGAGACCATCGACATCGTCGGCCAGCGCGACATCGACATCGTGATCTTCGCCGACGGCTCCTTCCCGTCCTCACGCGGCTTCCGCCGGATGGCCTGGGCCCTGGAGTCACACCGCGCCCAGATGGTCGTCGCCCCCGCCCTGACCGACATCGCCAGCCAGCGCATCCAGGTGCGTCCCGTCGCCGGCATCCCGCTGGTGCTCGTCGAGCCGCCCACCACGCAGCAGGCAGGCCGCTGGGCCAAGCGCACCTTCGACATCGTGGTCGCCTCCCTGATCCTGCTGGCCATCAGTCCGATCATGATCGGCACCGCCGTGGCCATCTGGCTGGACGACCACGGACCCGTGATCTTCAAGCAGGTGCGCGTGGGCAAGAACGGTGAGCACTTCGAGTGTCTCAAGTTCCGCTCCATGGTGACCAATGCCGAGGAGATCCTGAAGTCGCTGCAGAACCAGGGCCCCAATGCGGTCATGTTCAAGATGGAGAACGACCCCCGCATCACCAAGGTGGGCCACTTCATCCGTCGCTTCTCGATCGACGAGCTCCCCCAGCTGTGGAATGTGGTGCGCGGCGACATGTCGCTGGTCGGCCCCCGCCCCGCACTGCCCAAGGAGGTCGCGCAGTATGCCCCGCACGTCAACCGTCGCCTCGAGGTGCGCCCCGGTCTGACCGGTCTCTGGCAGGTCTCCGGCCGCTCCAACCTGAGCTGGGACGACACCGTGCGCCTCGACCTCTACTACGTCGACAACTGGTCCATGACGCAGGACCTCACCATCCTGGCGATGACCCTCAAGGCCGTGCTGGCCTCCGACGGCGCCTACTGATCCCCCACCCAGAACCAGCTCCACCCGCCTGGACGCGCACAGTGGACTGTGCACGCCCACCCGACAAGGGCACCCGCTGCAGCACGTGCCCCGGTGATCAGCAAATGCCGTGTCGGCTCTGCACGTCGATGCCGCGGCGCTCATCAGGCCGCCGGACGACGGGATCCAGCCAACGCCTGCTGGATCCGTCCACACAACACCTTGGGTCTTGCAAGGTCTGGGCCCATCCACCGGACCTGCCGCCATCCACGGTCTGCCAAGGCATTGTCCCGGTGCTTCTCCGCCATCAGCACCTGTCGCGCCGTCTGTCCCGGCGCCAGCAACTCGTCGTACTTCACGGCTCCGTCGCACTCCCCGTAGACCTTCTCCTCCAACCAGGCGAAGTCCAGGCGGGCAATCACGTGCCCGTGATCATCGACGACCACGTGCTGCAGCACCGGCCTCGGAAGGCCATGCCGCCACATGATGATCCGGCTGCGGCTCTCCAGGGGACTGCCAGAGCGCCCGTCGGCAAAGGCCAGCGCATCACGGGCCATCTTGACCCCGGGCACTCGCCGACTGCGCGCGATCTCACCCTCGAGTTCTGCCCTGAACATCGCAGATTCCTCTCCAGGATGGTCGGGGCTGCGCAGGGCGGCATCCAACAGGACCACGGCATCGTCGAAGCTCATCCCCCGAGCCACATCGACCAGTGTCCTCGCCCGTGCGGTCACCCTGAAGCCCTCCGCCGTGACGATGTCATCCGCGGCCAGCCAACCACCATGCGTGTGGACCACCTGGTTCCGCTGACCACCACCCGGTGTTCGTCTGGTGCGCGTGACCTGGACGAGTTCCCCGGGCCCGTGCGGAAGGTGGAGACCGTGCAGCACCGCGGCCGACTCATGACTGAGGACAACATCACCCAGGCATGGGGCAGTCGCCTCAATCAGCAGCCGGTGTCGCTCCACCGGCGTGTCCGGTTCCTCGTCGCTATAGACGCCACGTCGGATGCGGACCAGGTGGCCATTGCCAACGGCTCGTCGCAGGTCCCGGTCCGTCCGCCCCTCAGCCAGCAGGTCCTTCGTGGTGCGAAGTGTCATGCTCCCATTCCACGGCCCCTGCTCGGAGTGCACCATGGCTGGGAGCGGACGGACAACACTGGGACAACACCTCGCTGCTGTCGGGCCGATGTGCGCAGTGGACTGCGCACGCCCACCCGACAACGGCCCCCGCTGCAGCGCGTGCCCCCGGCGGTCAGCACGGGCGGGGTCAACTCCGCACGCGAAAGCAACAACCGGGTCAGCGACCCAGGGCGTCGTGCACCCCGGGCTCAGGGTCGCCCATCGTGGGCATTCGACGAGAACCCACGTCCCACAGCATCTTGAGGTTGGCGGGCAGCTCCCGCACCGCGAAACGGGCCCAGCCCAGACGCCACAGCACCGGGACGTCGTGCAACGAACCCAGGCCCTGCACGCTCCAGTCCCCCACGCCGACCGCGTCGACGCCGACCAGCCGGCAGGTGGTGACCGCCCGGGGCAGGTGGTAGCCCTGGCTGACCACCACCAGCTCCTCGACCCCGAAGATGCGGCGGGCCCGCACGCACGAGTCATAGGTGTCGAAACCGGCGAAGTCCACCACCACGTCCTCGGGTGGGATACCGGCCTCGACGAGGTAGCGCTTCATCGCGGTGGGTTCGTCGTAGTGGTCGATGCCGTTGTCACCACTGACCAGCAGCACGTCCACCAGGCCGGCCCGGTGCAGCTCGACCGCCCGGTCCAGCCGCCCGCGCAGGAAGCGCGAGGGGCGGCCGTCGGGATGGACCTGGGCGCCCAGGACGAGGGCCACGCGGGGCCCCTGGACGGTGGCCGTCGCGGTGCGATGCTCCTCCACGGTGCGCACCCGCCCCGTGGAGCTGGCGACAGTCAACAGCCAGGGCAGCCCCAGGACCAGGGTCCCGCAGGCCGCCGCTGTGCCCACCACCCGCCGCCAGCGCATCCTCAGACCTCCTGGCCGTCAGCGGTGATCGTGAAGCTCCTGCTGGCCAGGTCGGCCTTCAGCACGGCCTCGTGCCCGTCCTTGGTCCAGCTCACCTGCAACTCGTGGGCGGGGGTCTCGGCGACGATGCACTCGGCATCCCAGCCGAAGGCCGCGAAGCTGTTGCGGAAGCGCAGCAGCTCCAGCTGGCGCTGGGCCAGCGGGGTCCCCAGGGCCTCGCGCACCTGCTCACGGGTCAGGTTGGTGCGGTTGATCTCCTTGTGACCGCCCGCTCCGGCACGCTCCACCGCGGCATGGTCATTGCGTCCACCGAACAGGTCGAGGTACCAGACCTGGGGCTTGCCCGGCATGAAGAGCTGGATCGCGCGGGCCAGCAGCATCGCCTCGTCGCTCTCGCCCAGTGCCGAGTAGTAGGTGGCATTGACCTGGTAGTACATCTTCTTCTGGCCGTGCAGGTCCTTGACGTGGCCGCCCCGGTCCACGACGGTGGCGATCAGCTGGTCGATCTCGTCGTCGGTGAGCAGGCCCTTGAGATCGAGCAGCGGGATGCCGTCGTGGCAGCCCAGCATGTTGACGGTGTGGATCTTCTTGTCGACCAGCTCGCCGATCCAGCGCTCGAGGTGGCGGGCATCGGCCTTGGCCAGGGCGTCGATCACCAGGCCGGGCAGGAAGAAGTCGTAGGTGAGGTAGCCCTTGGAGCTGAGCAGCTCGTGGATGCCCTCCTCGTAGCGGGAGTGGATCTCGGGCAGCAGCTTGAGGCCCCGGTCACGCGCCAGGGTGTTGACGCGGTCCAGCAGCTGCCAGGTGCCGGGATCGTTGAGGAAGTTCTTCTCCCCCGGCTCCTTGGGGGCGTAGGCAAAGGCGTCCAGCCGCACGATCTCAGCCCCGTAGCCCGACAGCTTGTCCAGCACGTCGGCGTAGAAGTCCCAGACCTTGGAGCTCTTGATGTTGAGGTCCATCTGGCCCAGGTAGCTGCGGGTGGAGTCCAGCAGCTCGACGACCTGGTCGCGGGCCTGCTCCATCTCGCCCAGCTCGAGCTCGGCCGGGGTGCGCCCGGCCTCCAGCTGCTCGGCGATCGAGGGCGCCAGCGCCACTGCCTGCTGGTACTGCAGGCCGGTGGCACGCATCAGCTGCTGCGCGTCGGGAGCGGAGTAGCGCACCTCCTGGTAGAAGGTGTTCCAGTAGGGCTTCTCGGTGCCGTCGGGCATGCGGACCATGAGGATCGGCAGGCCGGGCTTGCGGAAGAACATGTCCTTGATCAGCTCCGGATCGGGCTGCACATAGCCCTCGGGCGTCATGGTGCCGTGGCCGGCCCAGAACTTGTTCCAGTCGATGAAGAAGTCCGCGAACTCGCTGCGCGCGCCCTTGGCCAGCAGGTCCTGGAACTGCGGCGAGAGCACCGAGGCGTGGTTCAGGATGAAATCGAACTTCAGCCGGATGCCGGCAGCCTGCAGCGCCGGAAGGTCCTGCGGCTGGGTGTAGAGCTTGCTCAGCTCGTAGTCGATCACCGAGAAGCCGCGGTCCAGGTCGGTGTTGAAGACGCTCGGCAGCAGGTAGGCCGAGGTGAAGGCCCCCGCCACCGCCGGGTCGGTGAGGAAGTCGACCTCGTCGCCCACCGTGCCGCCCAGGCTGTCGGGGTAGACGTTGAGCATGGCGCCGTGCTCGGGCAGGTGGCGGCCCATGGAGCGCAGATAGGTGTCGTACGAGATCACCTCACCGGCCTTGGTCACGATGATCCGCGCCCGGTGGGCCTGGTCGTGCAGGTGCTCCTGCTCGATCGCCAGCACCAGCGAGGTGAAGGGGCTGTCGGTGGCGCCATCGCGGGCCCGGGAGCGGCGATGCGCCAGGGTCTCGGCCGGGGTGGAGTTCAGCAGGACCGGGATGTCGACGCCCTCGACGTGCTGGGAGTTGCCGTGGGTCCACTCGACCACGAGCACCTGAACCTCACGCAGGTCCATCCGGTCGTACCAGAGCTCACCGGGTTCGCGCCCCATCCGCTTGAGCAGCAGGCTCTCCGCACCGCCCTTGAAGGCGGTGATGATGGCGTTGACCTCGTCGAAGTCGATCTCGTCCTGGCTGCCCAGGTAGTCGTCGAGGGCGCGGGCACCTGCGGCACGGTAGGTGGTCAGCCACGGGTCCTCGTGGGCCTGGTCGACGGCCGCGTCTCGGTCGGCGACCTGCAGCTCGGCCAGGCGGGCGCGCACCTGGTCGTCGTAGAGTCCGGCGGCCACCAGGCCCTTCACGCCGGCGGCGCGGAAGGTGCGCAGCCGCTCGGCGTCGTTCTCGCGGGGGATGCGGTGCGGATAGTTGTCGCCGCTCATCACATGGGCGCCGATGCCGTTGTGGCGCATCACGTGGGCCAGCACCGAGCCGATCTCCGACTTGCCGACGCCCGAGCCGCCGTGGACGGCAATCACTGCCCGGTGTGCCGGGCTCTGCTCCAGTGCCTGCTGCAGCATGGGCCACAGCTCGGGCAGGATCGCCTCGGCCCGCTGCAGGTGGTCCTGGCCGATATCCACCTTGTCACCGGGCATGTCCCCGGTGGGGATCTGTGCGGTGTCGTCGATGGTGGGCAGCCGGTAGGCGTCGCTCATGGTGTGGTCCCCGTGGTTCGTGGTGGTGCAGCGCGACTGCGCTCCACCCAGCCTACCAAGGGCGCCGGTGCCCGGCGGTGGATGGTCATCCACGATCTCGTGGGCATTTCCGGTGGGTACTCCAACAGGAGATGCCCACGGCATGGGCCCCGACACGCGACGAGCCCCGCCCCCGTTACCTTTCTGGTGACCCCGTGAGGGCGGGAGGGCGGGGCTCGTGGTGCTCAGCGGATCACTCCGGGCGTCGAACCGGAGGTTCGCTCACTTCTCGCGCTTGGCCAGGTAGTAGTCGATCAGCGCCTGGGTGGAGGGGTCCTGCTCCAGCTTGGCGGCCTCATCGCCCTGGACGGCGGGGGCGATCTTCATGGCGAGCTGCTTGCCCAGTTCGACACCCCACTGGTCGAAGGAGTCGATGCCCCACACGATGCCCTCGACGAAGGTGATGTGCTCGTAGAGGGCGATCAGCTGGCCGACCACCGAGGGGGTCAGAGCAGGCGCCATGATCGAGGTGGTGGGCCGGTTGCCCTCGAAGACGCGGGCCGGGACGACCTCCTCCCTGGTACCCTCGGCGCGCACCTCGCCGGCGGTCTTGCCGAAGGCCAGCGCCGCGGTCTGGGCGAAGAAGTTGGACAGGAAGAGCTCGTGGACGTCGGTCTCGCCGTCCTTGAGCGGGTTGGCCGGAGTGGCCACGGCAATGAAGTCGGCCGGGATCAGGCGGGTGCCCTGGTGGATCAGCTGGTAGAAGGCGTGCTGGCCGTTGGTGCCGGGCTCGCCCCAGAAGATCTCGCCGGTGTCGGTGGTCACCGGGGTGCCGTCCCAGCGCACGGACTTGCCATTGGACTCCATGGTGAGCTGCTGCAGGTAGGCCGGGAAGCGGTGCAGGTACTGCGCATAGGGCAGCACGGCATGGCTGGCGGCCTTGAAGAAGTTGACGTACCAGACATTGAGCAGGCCCATCAGCAGCGGCACGTTCTTCTCCGGCGCGGCGCTGCGGAAGTGCTCGTCGATGGCGTGGAAGCCGGCGAGGAAGTCACGGAAGTTCTTCGGTCCGATGGCGATGGCCAGCACGGTGCCGACGGCGGAGTCGACCGAATAGCGCCCGCCGACCCAGTTCCAGAAGCCGAAGGCATTGGCGGGGTCGATGCCGAAGGCCTCCACCTTGTCCAGGGCGGTGGAGACCGCGACGAAGTGCTTGGCGACGGCCTCCTTCTGGCCCGCCTCCTCATCGATGGCACCGGCCTCGGCCAGGCGCTCCAGCAGCCAGGCTCGGGCCAGGCGTGCATTGGTGAGCGTCTCCAGGGTGGTGAAGGTCTTGGAGACGACGATGAACAACGTGGTCTCGGGGTCCAGGTCGCGGGTCTTCTCGGCGATGTCGGTGGGGTCGATGTTGGAGACGAAACGGCACTCCAGGTCCTGCTGCACATAGGGCTTGAGGGCCTCGTAGACCATGACGGGGCCCAGGTCGGAGCCGCCGATGCCGATGTTGACGACGGTCTCGATGCGCTTGCCGGTCACGCCGGTCCAGGCGCCGGAGCGGACCTTCTCGGCGAAGGCGTCGATGCGGTCGAGGACCTCGTGGACGTCCTTGGCGACGTCCTGGCCGTCGACGATGAGCCCGGCGGAGGGATCGGGCAGGCGCAGTGCGGTGTGCAGCACGGCGCGGTCCTCGGTGACATTGATGTGCTCGCCGCGGTACATGGCCTCGCGGCGCTCGGCCAGGCCCACCTCGTCGGCCAGCTGCAGCAGCGCGGGCAGGACCTCGTCGTCGAGGAAGTTCTTGGACAGGTCGACGTGCAGGTCGGCGGCGTCGAAGGTGTAGCGACGAGCCCGCTCGGGATCGTCGGCGAAGGCCGCCTTCAGGTCGGGCGTGTAGCCCTCGTGGAGGGTGGTCAGTTCGGCCCAGGCGGCCGTGGACGTGGGATCAACCGGAGTCTGCATGGCACCCAGCCTATGACCACGGCCGTGCCACCGGCAGGGCTTGAACGACACCCGGCCGCCGTTGCCGGGGGCCGGGTGTCGTCGTGCCAGTGGGTCAGCGCACGGTGACGTGCACGTGGTCGTAGTGGTTGGCGGTGGCCGAACCACGATCGGACATGGAGCGCCAGCCCTCGCCGGAGCGCTGCGTGGTCCAGATCTGCTGGGAGTAGATGACCTCGGTGATGCCCAGGCGGGAGGCATTGGCACGCGCCCAGCGCGCCACCTCCCAGCCCGTCTGGCCGCTCACCATGATGTCAATGGCGTGGCCGCTGCCGTGCGCATCGGCCGAGCCACGCACGCCGCCGAAGCTCTTGATCGACGGGAAGTTGGCACAGACGCCGCGGTGCACGGCCACGGCATTGGCCACCAGTCCCCGCTCGACGGCATAGGAGCTGCAGGTGCCGCCTGCGGCGCTGCGGGCCTTGGTGGCGCTGGGCCTGGTGCTGATCCGGGTGCCGGTGCTCGGCTTCGGGGCGGCGCTGGCGCGGCTCGTCGACGTGGCGCCGCTCGTCGCCACGGAACGGGGAGCCGGCTTGTCGTCGGTCAGGTAGGCCGAACGGACCCAGCCGGGCTTCCCGTCGAGGGAGACCTGGCGCCAGCCGTCCTGGCGCAGGCTGGTGACCTTGACCGACTCGCCCTGGTCGAGACTGCCGATCTTGCGGGCCTCGGTGCTGGGCAGCGAGCGCACGTTCACGACGGTCGTGCTCCAGCGGGTGCCGATGACCTCGGCGAGCGGGGCGGGCCGCGCCGCGACCTTCGACGAGGGAGCCTTCGTGGCCGTCCGCTTGGTGGCCTTCGGTGTGCTGGCCCGGGTGGCCTTGGCACTGGACCGGGCAGTCCTCGGGGTGGCCTTGGCGCTCGGGGTGGCCTTGGCGCTCGGGGTGGCCTTGGCGCTCGGGGTGGCCTTCGCGCTCGGGGTGGCCTTCGCGCTCGGGCTCACGCTGGCGCTGGCACTGGGCGTGGCACTGGCGCTGGGCGTGATGACCGGGCGCTGCTGGGAACGGCTCACCGCGGCCTGCTCCTGGCGTCCCAGGGCGGGCGAGGTGGCCTCGGCAGCCTCGTCGTTGACCGATCCCGGCAGCAGCCAGGCGCCGGTGCCGACGGTGGCCAACCCGACCACCAGGGCCAGCGGAGCCAGCCCACGGCGGCGGGGGCGGGGGTCGTCCTCGATCTGTTCGGCGGCATCCGTCGCGGGTCCGACGACCACGCTGTCCACGACACCGGCTTCGTCGATGGGTGCGGTGTGCTCGCCGGTGGTCTGCGGCAGGCCGGAGGGTTCGTTGCTGGTGGTCACCGTGGGAGGTCCTGTTCGTGGCTGTGGGGCTGGCACCCGGTTCGCTCTCAGCGTGATCGGGCCTCCCGAGCCTAACCCAAGCCTGAGAAAAACCCCAAGATCCCCTCAGTTTCACCCCAGGAGGGCAAGCCAGACATCCATTGCCCGGCGGGAGGCCTCTTCGTCACGGTGCACCAGGTAGTCCTGCAGCAGGCCGTCGGCCATCACCACCAGGGCGGCGGTGAACTGCCCCAGGTGCTGCCCCTGGAGCCCCTCGACGCCCTCGGCTGCCATTGCGACCTTGTGCCCCAGGCAGTCCAGACGGGCCTGGCGCCAGCGCGGCGCCAGTTCCTGCATGCCCTCGGTGCGCATGGCGTGGTCGAGCAGCTCCAGACGGCTCCAGTGCTGGTTGGTGCGCGCGACGATGTCGTCCAGCATCGAGCCCATCAGGGAGCGGGCGATCTCCTGCCGAGAGTCGCCGGCCACCTCCAGGGACTTGCAGGCTGCGAGCTCCAGCGACTGAAGGCGCTCGATGGCCGCGCCCATCAGGGCCTGGTGGGAATCGAAGGCATAGTGGAAGCTCGCCAGGGGCATCCCTGCCTGCGCGGCGATGGCGCGCGTGGTGCCCGAGGCCACGCCGTTGCGGGCCACCACCTCCAGCGCGGCATCCAGCAGCTTCTCGCGCCTGTCGGCCAAGCTCATCCTCGTCATTGACATCACTCCCCCCGTTTCGCCTGGTTCCCAACCGTCACAGGCATTTTCTCGATGACCCCGACGCCCCCGCGCCGAGAACCACATCTTGACAAGTGTGGCATCCCGGCGTGTGCCGCAACGACTTCCCGGGGCGATCCGTAGGGTGACCGGCGATGACCTGCCCACTTCCCGGCCCTGTTGGCCGCACTCCCAGCCCCCCGGCCACCCGCCCCATGGCCATCTTCGCCCTCGGCCTGGCACTGGCCCTCGGCCCCGCTGCCGGCCTCGCCTGGGCCGACGAACCCGACGCCGTGCGCACCGTGCAGGCAGAGGTGCTGCCCCGCGCGCTGCGCTGGGCGATGGCCCTGCTCGCCGCCCTGGGCGTGGTCGTCGGTTTCGGGGCGGCCAGCCTCAGCCTGCGCGAGCCCGAGCGCCACCGCGGGCGCCTCATCGACTGAGTTCGCCCGCCGCGCGCCGGGCGTGCCGCCGTGCGCGGGCCATTTAGGCTGGGGGCATGCCCAGCTCCTCCCCCCAGCAGCAGCCCGACGCCTACCTGCCGCCCGACGGTGACGCCACCACTCCCGGCGGCCCCGACGAGGCCCCCGGGGGTACCGGTGGGTTGCGCCCGGGTCAGGGGTGGGCACCGGGCAGTGACCGCACCGACCGGTCTCGTACCCGCTCGGCCGCCCGTCTGCCGTGGGTGCTCGTCGCCATGCTGGGAACGCTCAGCCTGGTGCTCGGCAGCCTGCTGGTGGCTCAGAACGGTGAGCTGCAGGACTTGCGCCGCATGGCCGAACAGGCCCCCGCCCCAGCCGCGACGGCCGCACAGCAGGCACCCCAGCAGACCCAGGCCACGCCGGCACCGGAGGCGGTCGCCGCGATGAAGAAGCTGCCGCGCCGCGTCAAGGACGACCCCACCGCACTCGGCAAGGTCGACGCGCCGGTCACGATGATCGTCTGGTCCGACTACCGCTGCCCCTTCTGCTCGGTCTGGGCGCGCGACACCTTCCCCCAGCTCAAGCCCTATGTGGATTCGGGAAGCCTGCGCATCGAGCACCGCGACCTGGTGCTCTTCGGTGAGCAGTCCATGGCCACCGCCATCGCCGCGCGAGCCGCCGGCCAGCAGGGCAAGTACTGGGAGTTCTCGCACGCCGTGCACGCCGCAGCCCCCACCAGCGGCCACCCGGAGATCACCGCCGCCGACCTCAAGGTCTTCGCCCAGCAGGCCGGAGTGCCCGACCTGGCGAAGTTCAGCGCCGACTCCACCAGTGCCGGCCTGAAGGCCTCGGTGGAGAAGGACGTCACCGAGGCACGCCAACTGGGACTGACCGGCACGCCCTTCTTCGTCATCAACACCACTCCCCTGTCGGGGGCCCAGCCGCTGCAGGTCTTCACCCAGACCCTCGAGGCCAACGGGGCCCACAAGTAGGCCGGCCGGCAAGCGCCCGGGCCCGGGCCTCAGCCCTCGTCGACGGCGGTGCGGAAGGTCTGGCAGCGCTCGCGCAGGCTGCCCAGGGATCCGCCGCCGAAGGCATCGCCCAGCAGCGCATCGTCGAGCCAGACCGCCGTCGCGCCCGCTTCGGCCCAGCGACGGGCCGAGTAGGCGCCCAGGCCGCCGCGGGCACACAGGTCGACGCCCGGCGCGAGCTGCACCAGTGCCTCGGGATAGCCCGAGCCCATCACCTCGGCGGGCACGACGAGCACGGCCGAGACCCCGCTGCGCCATGCTGCCTGCACCTCGGTGGGGGTCAGCGCCGAGACCAGGAAGGGAACCCCGGCCTCGCGGATGCGCGCGGCCAGGGATTCGTCGGGACCCGCCAGGGCCAGGAAGTTGACGCCCGCCTCCAGCGCCTCGTCCAGCTCCTGCCCGCTCGAGATGTCGTGGACTCCAAGGGTGGCCCGGGGCCCGAAGACCGCACGCAGCCGCGCGGCCTGCTCCACCTTGCCCGCCGGCAGACTGACCACGCCGATGCCCTCCTGCACCATCACCTCGACGGCGGCCACCAGCGAGGGCATCGCCCGGTCGGGCAGGGTGCCCACCAGGCGCTGCTGCAGGAGCCGTTCGGGTAGCTGGACGGGGCTGGCGTCGTTCCCGGGAGTGCTCATGTCAGTCATTGTCCCGCACCCGGTCGCGCTCGCCCAGCCAGATCCAGGTGAGCACCCCCACCAGGGCGATGACCAGCACCAGCACGGGCCAGTCCCCCAGCGCCTGGCCGATGCCGTGCAGGCGGTTCTCCAGCCGGTACTGGCCCTGGGCGTCCAGCACCGAACCCGCCTGGCCGCCGCTGACGAGCAGGAATACCCCCAGTGCGACGAAGACCAGCCCAATGACGAGCTGACCCACAGTGGTGCGCGCCCGGCCGAGCTGCACCGGCCGCGGACGCAGCCAGCCGCGCGCCGACGGCCCGACCTGCTGCCACAGCAGGCTCAGCACCATCAGCGGCAGCGTCATCCCCAGGCTGTAGGTGGCCATCAACAGGGCGGCCAGCACCGGGCTGGCCCCCATCGCCGCCAGGGTCAGCACCGATCCCAGGATGGGGCCGGTGCAGCCGCTGGCCAGCCCGTAGCTGGCGCCCAGGGCCAGGATCGCCAGCGGGTGGGCGGGGTCCTTGGCCTGACCCCGCAGACCCGGCAGGGACAGGCTGGCGCCCGAGGCCGTCACCAGTCCCAGGAGCACCAGGACCACGGCCCCGACCTTCAGCAGGCGGGCCGGGTCGACGGGCAGGGCGCTGCCCAGTGCACCGGCAGCCATGCCGAGCGGCACCATGGTGGCCAGCAGCCCGGCCAGGAAGAGCAACAGGCGGCCGACCATGGTCAGGGTGCGGGAGAAGGCGAAGGCGAAGAAGCTGGGCAGCAGCAGTGCCGCGCACGGGCTGAACAGCGCGGCCAGGCCGCCCAGGAAGGCCACGGCGAAGGAGGTCTGCATGGTGGTGCTCCGGTCCGGGCTCAGTCGCGCAGGGGACGGCCCTGGCGGTCGAGCGGGCGGCCAGTGAGCATCAGGATGCCGTCGATGAAGGGCCACAGCGCCCCGATGCCGAAGGTCACCAGGGTGACGACCACCTGCGCGATGCCGATGCCTACGTCGCCCTTGTAGAAGCGGCCCACTCCCAGCCCGCCGACCAGCAGCTGCAGCACGCCGGCCACCACCTTGCTCTTGTCGGAATAGGGCAGGCCGGTGGTCGGCTCGTAGCCATAGGGCGCGGCCGGGTTGGGGCCGGGCCAGGGAGTCATCTGCCATCCCTGCGCCTGCTGGCCGAACTGGGCCTGGCCCGGCTGGACCTGGCCGAACTGGATCTGCCCAGGGGCCGGCTGGGGAGGCGGCGCGAAGCCGGCTTCCTGGGGCTGTTGGGGCGCGGCCGGCTGCGGGGCCGGCTGCCCGACCTGCGACCAGGCCGGCTCGGCACAGGGATCGAAGTCGGGCAGCGAGCCCTGCGAGGACCACGGGGACGGCCCGCTCGGCCACGAGGAGTGGTCCTGTGAGGACGAAGGGTTCTGGGACGAAGTGCCCCGCGTGCCCTCGGGCATCGGGATGGTCGGCTCGCTCATGCGCCCCAGACTAGGACCCCCGCGGTCCCGAGCCCCGGCACCGGCGCGGCCACGGCAGCGGATCGTCAGAGGACCAGGGCTCGCCTCGTGGGACGATGGAGGCACCATGCGCCTCATCGACCAGCTCCCTGCCCTGGGCACCAACCCCGGCCCCGACGCCATCCACGACGCCTTCACGGCGTGGACCACCAGCAATGGCGTGACCCTGTACCCGCACCAGGAGGAGGCGATCCTCGAGATCCTCAGCGGGAACAATGCCGTGGTCATGACGCCCACCGGCTCCGGCAAGAGCCTGATCGCCATCGCCGCCCACTTCGCCGCGCTGGCCACCGACGGCGTCAGCTTCTACACCGCCCCGATCAAGGCGCTGGTGAGCGAGAAGTTCTTCGCCCTGTGCGAGGTCTTCGGCGCCACCAATGTGGGCATGGTCACCGGCGACGCCTCGGTCAACGCCGACGCCCCCATCATCTGCTGCACCGCCGAGATCCTGGCCAACATCGCCCTGCGCGAGGGGCGCGAGGCCGACGTCACCCAGGTGGTGATGGACGAGTACCACTTCGTCGCCGAGCCCGAGCGCGGATGGGCCTGGCAGGTGGGCATCACCGAGCTGCCGCAGGCCCAGCAGGTGCTGATGAGCGCCACCCTGGGTGACGTCAGCCAGCTCACCAAGGACCTCACCCGCCGCACCGGCCGCGAGACCGCCGTCATCGACGACGCGGTGCGCCCGGTGCCGCTGACCTACCGCTGGTCACTCACGCCGGTGCACGAGACGGTCGAGGAGATCGTCGCCACCGGCCAGGCGCCGGTCTACATCGTCCACTCCACCCAGGCCGCTGCCCTGGAGCGGGCGCAGGCCCTGCTGAGCATCAAGCTGGTCAGCACCGAGGAACGCCACCAGATCGTCGAGGCGATGGGCCACTTCCGCTTCGCCGGCGGCTTCGGCCAGACCCTGTCCAAACTGGTGCGCGCCGGCATCGGCGTCCACCACGCCGGCATGCTGCCCCGCTACCGGCGCCTGGTGGAGACACTGGCCCAGCAGGGGCTGCTCAAGGTGATCTGCGGCACCGACACCCTGGGCGTCGGCATCAACGTGCCCATCCGCACCGTGCTGTTCACCTCGCTGAGCAAGTTCGACGGCCGACGCTCCCGGATCCTGCGCAGCCGCGAGTTCCACCAGATCGCCGGCCGTGCCGGGCGCGCCGGTTTCGACACCATCGGCTACGTCGTGGCCCAGGCACCCGACCACGTCATCGAGAACGAGAAGGCACTGGCCAAGGCCGGTGACGACCCGAAGAAGCGCCGCAAGGTGCAGCGCAAGAAGGCCCCCGAGGGCTTCGTGAACTACTCCGAGGAGACCTTCCAGAAGCTGGTCGACTCCACCCCGGAGACCCTGCACGCCCGCATGAAGATCACCAATGCGATGCTGCTGAACATCCTGGAGCGCGAGACCGACACCGCGGCTGCGGTGGTGGCGCTGATCGACGAGTCGGTGCCGGACGAGGCGACCCGTCGCAAGCTGAAGCGACGCGCCGTCGCCCTGGCCCGCTCGCTGCTGCAGGCCGGCGTGATCACCCGCCTGGACCGACCCGAACAGTCGGGGCGCCGCTACGAGCTGGCGGTGGACCTGCAGGACAACTTCGCCCTCAACCAGCCGCTGAGTGCCTTCGCGATGGCGACGATGGACCTGCTGGACCCCGATGCCGATGGCTTCGAGCTGGATCTGGTGAGCATCATCGAGGCCACTCTCGAGGACCCGATGTTCATCCTGGTTCAGCAGCAGTACAAGGCCCGGGGCGAGGCCGTCGCGGAGATGAAGGCCGACGGCTACGACTACGAGGAGCGGATGGAGGCGCTGGAGGACGTCGAGTGGCCCAAGCCGCTGGCCGAGCTGCTGGAGCAGGCCTACGAGACCTACCGGCTGACCCATCCGTGGATCGCCGAGAACCAGCTCTCGCCCAAGTCGATCGTGCGCGACATGTACGAGCGCGCCATGGGCTTCGGTGAGTACGTCGCCCACTACAAGGTGCAGCGCAGCGAGGGCCTGCTGCTGCGCTACCTGTCCGATGCCTACCGGGCGCTGCGCCAGAGCGTCCCGGAACGCTATGTCACCGAGGACTTCACCGACCTGGTGGAGTGGCTCGGCGAGGTGATCCGCCAGACCGACTCCTCGCTGCTGGACGAGTGGGAGGCGCTCACCGATCCCGACGCCGACCCTGAGGACCGCCTCAAGGCGCTCACCCACCCGGCCGAGAAGCGCCACCCGGTCACCGGCAATGAGCGCGCCTTCATGGTGATGGTACGCAACCTGATGTGGCGCCACGTGGAGCTGATGGCCTACGACAAGGTGGACGAGCTGGCCGAGCTCGATGCCCGCGACCCCGCCGCGGTGATGGATGCCGATGCCTGGGACGAGGCCTTGGGTGCCTACTGGGACGAGCACGACGACATGGGCCTGGACGGCGATGCGCGTGGGCCCAGGATGCTGCGCATCGAGAAGTTCGGCGGCAAGGGTGGCGAGCCGCGCACCTGGCGGGTCGCGCAGGTGGTCGACGACCCCGAGCATGACCACGACTGGCAGCTGCAGGCCTCCATCGACCTGGACGCCTGTGACGAGGCCGGGGAGCTGGTGCTGCACGTGCTGGGCTTCAGCAGGATCGACTGATCGGTGCCGAGGCCCTGCCCCTTCAGGCATCGGAGCACTAGGCTCGAGGCATCCACGCGGTGCACTGCAGGCGCAGTGCCATCCCCGAGCGGAGGGCCCACTCGGCCCCCTGGACGAAGGAGCAGCCATGGAACTGACCAGCACGTCGATCACCGAGGGCGCCGAGATCGCCCGGAAGTACGCCACCGAGGACGCCGGCGGGCAGAACGTCAGCCCGCAGCTGTCCTGGAGCAATCCCCCGGAGGGCACCAAGAGCTTCGCCATCACCATCTACGACCCCGACGCCCCCACCGGCTCGGGCTTCTGGCACTGGGTGATGGCCGACATCCCCGCCGAGGTCACCGAGATCGCCGAGGGCGGCCCGGTGCCCGAGGGCGCCCGCGAATGGGTCATCGACTACGGCTTCGCCGGCTACGGCGGCCCCTGCCCGCCGCCCGGGCCGGCGCACCGCTACATCCACACGGTGCACGCACTGGGCTGCGAGGAGCTGCCGGTGCCGCTGGAGGCAACCAACACCCAGGCCCGCTTCGCCATCCACGCCCATGAGCTGGGCCGGGCGCAGGTCACCGGCCTGTTCGCCGTCGACGAGAGCTGACCCCAAGACGCACTGGTGCCCGCCACCCCTCGGGGCGGCGGGCACCAGTCGTGTCCGGGGGACGCTCAGTCGGTGCGCGACAGGTCCGCGGTCTCCAGCCGCACGCTGGGAGCGCGGGTGACCAGCTTGTGGCCGGCCCACAGGGCCAGGAAGACCGGCAGGCCCAGGTAGCTGGCGAACAGGCCCTCGACGTCGACGTCCCCGACGAAGGCCTGGTAGTTCTGTCCAGCCACCACCACGGCGCACATGGCCAGCGCCACCAGCGGGCCGAGCGGGAACCACTGGGCGCGGAAGGGCAGCTCGTCGAGGGACCGCCCCTGCGCGACGAAGGCGCGCCGGAAGCGGTAGTGGCACCAGGCGATGCCCATCCACGTGATGAAGCCGGCCAGGCCCGAGGCATTGACCAGCCACAGGTAGGCGCCGCCGTCGCCGATCAGGCTGGCGATGAAGCAGAAGGCACCGACGAGGGTGGTGGCCAGCAGCGCCGCCATCGGCACGCCCCGCTTGGTGGTGGTGCCGAAGACCTTGGGCGCCTTCCCGGAGCGCGCCATGCCGTACAGCATCCGGGTGGAGACGTACATGCCGGAGTTGCCGGCGCTGAGGATGGAGGTCAGGATCACCGCATTCATCAGCGATGCGGCACCGGCGATGCCGGCCCGCTCGAAGATCAGGGTGAAGGGGCTGACGGCAATGTTGTCGACGTCTGCGGACAGCAGCCGCTTGTCGGTGTAGCTGATCAGGAAACCGACCACCGCGATGGCACCGATGTAGAAGAGCATGATGCGGTAGAAGACGGCCTTGATGGCGCGCGGGATGGACTTCTCCGGGTGCTCGGCCTCGCCGGCTGCCACACCGATCATCTCCGTGCCCTGGAAGGAGAATCCAGCGATCATGAAGATGCCCAGCATGCCCTGCCAACCGTTGACGAAGGGGGCCTCGCCCTGGGTCCAGTTGCTGAAGCCTGCCGAGCGGCCGCCCATGATGCCCAGGATCATTGCCAGGCCCACGACGAGGAAGATGATGACGGTGACCACCTTGATGGAGGCGAACCAGAACTCGCTCTCACCGAAGGTGCCGACGCTGGCCGCATTCAGCAGGAAGAGGATGGCCAGGAAGATGGCGCTCCAGACCCAGGCCTGCACGTCGGGCAGCCAGTACTTCATCACCAGGGATGCGGCCACCAGTTCGGCCGCGACGGTGATGGCCCAGTTGAACCAGTAGTTCCAGCCCGTCGCGAAGCCGAAGGACGGGCTTACGAAGCGGGTGCCGAAGGCCTCGAAGGAGCCGGCGACGGGAAGCCAGGTGGACATCTCCCCCAAGGACTGCATCAGCAGGTAGACCATGAAGCCGATGGCGGCATAGGCCAGCAGTGCGCCGCCCGGACCGGCCTCGTTGATGGTCTGACCGGAGGCGACGAACAGGCCAGTGCCGATGGCACCGCCGATCGCGATCATGTTGAGGTGGCGCGCCCGCAGTCCGCGGTGGAGCTGGTGCTCGTCGCGTGCAGGTGTCTCGGTCTGGGCCATGGGCCGTCCTTCGTGAAGTGTTCAAGCATCACACGGGTGACCCCGGGACGTTACCAAGAACCCGGCCGAAGACCGAGGCGGGTCCACGGGACGGTGCCGACCTTCAGGACCCCGAGGTGGTCTCCTGCTCCATCTGGGCGACGAAGTCCTGCTTGCTGGCCTGCCAGTGGTCCTCGTCGAGACCGGGGCGCCAGTAGCCGGACAGGGACAGGTGTTCGCGGGGCATGGCACGCTCGCCCAGCAGGTGACGCCGCAACAGCCTGACCATGTCCGCCGAGCCGTGCACGAAGGCCTCCAGCCCATCCCAGGGCAGTTCGAGCCGCTCGACGGCGGCCAGGACGGGTTCGGCACCGGGCTGCTCGTCGCGGTGCAGCCAGATCACGTCCAGCCCCGGCAGGGAACGCAGGGGCAGGTGCACCGAGGCATCGGCCACCTGCAGGACCGCCGTCGCGGAGGCGCCGTGCGGGAGGTCGTCCAGTGCGGCACCGATGGCAGGCAGGGCCGTCTCGTCCCCCACCAGGAGGTGGTGTGGCGCGTCGGGCCGCGGGGCCCAGCCACCGCCCGGCCCGCGGAAGACGACGGACTCCCCCGGCTCCGCCCTCATGGCCCATGGGCCAGCGATCCCGGCGTCGCCGTGGACGAGGAAGTCGATGCTCATCCGCCCGGCGTCCAGGTCATGGTGGCGCACGGTGTAGGTGCGGCTGACCGGCCACTGCTCCCGCGGGTGTTCGTCCTGCACCCGGTCCGGGTCGAAGGGCAGCGTGTAGCCGGCACCCGATGGTGGGAAGAGCAGCTTGACGTAGCTGTCGGTCTTCTCCAGGGGGCCGATCTGGCGCAGGTCCGCCCCCTCGAAGTGGACGCGCACCATGTCCCGGGTGAGGACCTCCTTGCCGGTGACGGTGGCGTGGCGGGCAGGGCGGGGCTGGCGTGGGGCGTTCATGTCATCCTCCAGACATTTAGGTGAGGCAATCCTAACTTAAATGCCTTGCGGCTTAGATCCTTCGTCGACCTCTTGAAGTCCAGGGCCAGCCCGCCTAGCATCCAAGTCAGAACCCTTCCAACATTGGAATGGTTCCATCTTCCAGGAGGCTTACATGGCTGACATGACCGATCCGATGGCGAAGAACGGCGTGGGAGACCACCTGCCGAGCCGCAACAATGTGGTGGGCGAAGGCCCGATGACCATGGCCAATGGGTCGCCCGTGGTCGACAACCAGGACACGGCCACGGCCGGCGTGCGCGGGCCCGTCGTCCTGCAGGACGCCTGGAACATCGAGAAGCAGGCCCACTTCAACCGTGAGGTGATCCCCGAGCGGCGGATGCACGCCAAGGGCTGGGGCGCCTTTGGCGACTTCACCGTCACCCAGGACATCACCGACGTCTCCCACGCCAAGATCTTCTCCGAGGTGGGCAAGAAGTGCGAGATCTTCATGCGCTTCTCGACGGTCGCCGGCGAGCGGGGCGCCGCCGATGCCGAGCGTGACATCCGCGGCTTCGCGGCACGCTTCTACACCGAGGACGGCAACTGGGACGTGGTGGGCAACAACACCCCCGTCTTCTTCTTCCGCGACCCCAAGAAGTTCATCGACCTGAACCACGCCGTCAAGCGCGACCCCCGGACGAACCTGCGCAGCCCCAACACCAACTTCGACTTCTGGACCTCGCTGCCGGAATCCCTGTTGCAGACCACGATCATCATGTCCGACCGCGGCATCCCGTCGTCCTTCCGGTTCATGCACGGCTTCAGCTCCCACGCCTACTCGATGGTCAACGCCGCCGGAGTACGCACCTGGGTGAAATTCCACTTCCGTTCCCAACAGGGCATCCAGAACCTGACGGACCAGGAGGCTGCGACGGTCGTCGGACAGGACCGCGAGTCCAATGGGCGCGACCTCTACGAGGCCATCGAGAAGGGCCAGTTCCCCCAGTGGAAGCTCTACATCCAGACCATGACGGTCGAGCAGGCCGATGCGATGGAGACCAACCCCTTCGACCTCACCAAGATGTGGCCGAAGAAGGACTTCCCGCTGCGCGAGGTCGGCATCCTGGAGCTCAACCGCAATGCCGAGAACTACTTCGCCGACGTCGAGCAGGTGGCCTTCACGCCGCAGAACATCGTGCCCGGCATCGGCTACTCCCCTGACCGGATGCTGCAGACCAGGCTCTTCGCCTACGGGGACGCGGCCCGCTACCGCACGGGCATCAACCACCACCAGATTCCGGTGAACCAGCCCAAGGGCGTCGGCTGCCCGCACTCCTTCCACCGCGATGGCCAGATGCGCGTCGACGGCAACCGCGGCTCGGAACTGCACTACGAGCCCAACTCCTATGGCAACTGGGCGGACTCGCCGCAGCTGGCGGAGCCGACGCAGGCCGGCGGTGACATTGCGATGTACGACTACCGCGCCGACGACCACGACTACTACACCCAGCCCGGGATGCTGTGGCGTGCCATGACACCGGAACAGCAGCTGGTGACCTGTGAGAACACGGCACGGGCCATGGGCGACGCCACGCTGCAGGTGAAGCATCGCTACATCTACAACTGCTTCCACGCAGACCCCGCCTATGGCGAGGGCGTCGCGAAGGCCCTGGGCATCGACATCTCCACCGTCGACCTGACCGGCACGCCGGCCAACTCCCGCGCGGAATGGCTGGCGCGCAATGCGGTGGGCAAGGAGCTGGACCAGCCCACCAAGCCCACCGAGCCGGCCACCGCCGCGGACCTGCCACCAGCCGGTCGCGACACGAATGCGGCCGATCCGAAGAGCCTGTCCAGCTGGGAGGACGACCCCTACCTGCTCTGATCCACCTGCCCTGAGCCAGCGATCAGCACGTCGCCGGCCCCTGACCGATTCGGGGGCCGGCGGCCTTTTCCTGTCCTCAGCATGGAGTGACTAGGCTTGCCCCCGTGCCGAATTCCATGAATTTTCACTCGCGCAAGTGGGTCAAGCCCGAGGACCTCAACGCCAACCACTCCCTGTTCGGGGGGAGCCTGCTGCGCTGGATCGACGAGGAAGCCGCGATCTACGCCATCATCCAGCTCGGCAACGAACGCACCGTCACCAAGTACATGAGCGAGATCAACTTCGTCTCCTCGGCCCGGCAGGGTGACATCATCGAGATGGGCCTCAGCGTCGTGCGTTGGGGCCGCACCAGCCTGACCCTCAAGGCGGTGGTGCGCAATGTCTTCACCGGCGAGGTGATCATCTCCATCGACAAGATCGTCATGGTCGCCCTGGACGATGACGGAAATCCCAAGCCGCACGGCTATTCCACGGTCTCCTACAATCGAGACCGGGTGCCGCACCGCCTGGTGACCCGCCGCGCGAGCGATGCGCAGCTGCGCGCCACGATGGACGAGGACGCCTTCGCCGCCCGGACGAAGCCTTCCGAGTAGAGCCTCGCCCGGCGTGACCGGTGGAGCTGTGCGCGTGCCCGCCCCCCCCCGACGCACAGGAGACCTGGATGAGCACGCACACCCCGATCGAGGACTACGCCCTGCTGAGCGACCGCCGCACGGCGGCGCTGGTGAGCAGACAGGGCTCGATCGACTGGCTGTGCCTGCCCCGCTTCGACGACGAGGCCGTCTTCTGCGCCATCCTGGGCGACCGCGAGAACGGCCGCTGGCTGATGGCACCGGTCGACGGGGAAGTGGTGGAGCGGCGCTACCGCGACGACACCTTCGTCCTCGAGACCCGCTGGCGCACCCCCAGCGGCGAGTGCCTGGTCACCGAGTTCATGCCGCAGGCCAATGACCGCGCCGACCTCGTGCGCCACGTGACCTGCACCAGCGGCACCGTCACCATCGAGCACGAGCTGACGCTGCGCTTCCGCTACGGCCAAAGCCTCCCGTGGATGCGGCGGGCCCCCGACGAGCAGGGCGAGCAGGCGCTGGTGGCCATCTCCGGGCCCAATGCCCTGGTGCTGCACGGACCCGACCTGCACCCGGACGACGCCCACCACGCCGGCCGTTTCGAGCTGGACTCGGGCGAATCCGCCTGCTGGACCCTGACCTGGTTCGAGTCGCACCTGACCCCACCGGCCGCCCCCGACGTGGCCGCGGAGCTGGACAAGACCGTGGGCGACTGGCAGAAGTGGGCCGACGACATCCTCTCCGACGACCACTGCCGTGAGGCCCGGCGCTCCCTGCTGGTGCTGCGCGCCCTGACCCACCACGAGACGGGCGGGATCGTCGCGGCCCCCACCACCTCGCTGCCGGAGGACTTCGGGGGCGAGCGCAACTGGGACTACCGCTATGTGTGGCTGCGCGACTCTGCGCTGACCATGGAGGTGATGCTGGACCACGGCCTGACCGAGAAGAGCTGGCGTGACTGGCTGCTGAGGGCGGTGGCCAGTGACCACCACGACCTGCAGATCATGTACGGCGTCGGGGCCGAGCGCCTCGGCCAGGAGCAGGAGCTGGACCACCTGGCAGGCCATGCCGACTCCCGCCCGGTACGCATTGGCAATGGTGCCGCCGGCCAGTACCAGGCCGACGTGATCGGCGAGGTGATGCTGGCGCTGCAGAAGATGCGCGAGCACGGCATCGCCGAGGACCGCTTCAGCTGGGCACTGCAGGCCGTCCTGCTCGACGAGACGCTGGAACGCCTGGACGAACCGGACCACGGCATCTGGGAGATGCGCGGCGACCTGCACCACTTCACCCACAGCCGGGCCATGATGTGGGCGGCCTTCGACTGCGGCGTCCGCGCCGTCGAGCAGTACGGCTTCAAGGGCAATGTGGAGGCCTGGCGAGAGGCGCGTGACCGCCTCCACGACGAGATCTGGGACCAGGGCTTCAACACCGAGCTCAACAGCTTCACCCAGTCCTATGGCAGCACCGAGGTGGACGCCTCGCTGCTGGTGCTGCCCGGCACCGGCCTGGTCAGTGCCGACGACGAGCGGATGCTGGGCACCGTGGCCCGCATCGAGCAGGACCTGGTGGACGAGGACGGTTTCGTGCACCGCTACCGCACCGAGGCCAAGCTCGATGGCCTGGAGGGCGACGAGCACCCCTTCCTGCTGTGCACCTTCTGGCTGGTGACGCAGTATGCGCGCAGTGGCCGGCTCGACGAGGCCCAGGCCCGCTTCGAGAAGCTGGTGGCGCTGGGCGGTGAGCTGGGGCTGCTGGCCGAGGAGTACGACCCCGCCACCGGGCGCCACGCGGGGAACTACCCGCAGGCCTTCAGCCACCTGGGGCTGGCGCAGGCCGCCGCGGCGCTGCGCAAGCACGACCGTCGCTGACGGACATCCCCCTGCAGTCAGGCCCCGTCGGGCGTGCTGAGGGCGGTCATGGTCCTGCCCTGATCCCGACTCCCGTGGCCATCAGAGGATGATTTCAGCACGGAGCGGCGACCTTTGAATATCTCAGGGACTGCGCCTAGGGTTGCGTACATCACGACGGAGGTATGAGTATGCGTACGCGCGAAGAGTCCGACATCCGGGCTCCCTTCGACGTCGCCTCCCCCGTCATTCCTCTCGCTGGCGCCTGCTGCGCCTGTCGCGAGCACTGAGACCCGCACCTGCACGTCGCCCAGCACGGTCCAAGGACTATTTCATCAGTCGTGTCCCACAACTCGACCGCAAGGCCACTCCTGCGCACCACTAGCCGTGCTGGCCCTCCATTGCTCATCGCTAGACCAACAGACAGGCACGATCCTTGATCGAACTCGACCATGTCTCCCGCCGCTTCTCCGGACGCCGTTCGGTAGTGGCCTTGGACGACGTGAGCCTCCACATCCCTGAAGGGGTCATCTACGGGCTCATCGGCAGTTCAGGTGCTGGGAAGTCAACGCTCCTGCGATGTATCAACCTGTTGGAGAGTCCTGACCGGGGCACCGTCTTGGTGGAAGGCGTCAATATCGCCGAACTGTCGGGGCGAGAACTCGCCAAGCAAAGACGTCGGATCGGCATGGTCTTTCAACAGTTCAACCTGCTGGAAAGCTCCACGGTCTTCGAGAACGTGGCGATGCCGATGAAGCTGGCCGGAGCAAGCAAGAGTGAGATCCGTGCCAGGGTGGACGAACTGCTGGGTTTTGTCGAACTCACGGACAAGGCCGACGCTCGTCCAGCGACGCTGTCGGGCGGTCAGAAGCAGCGCGTGGGAATTGCGCGCGCGCTGGCCAATGCTCCTTCGATCCTGCTTTGCGACGAGGCAACATCTGCCCTCGATCCTGAGACGACCGATTCGATCCTCGCGCTGTTGCGCCGGATCAATCGGGAACTCGGAGTTACCATCGTGGTGGTCACCCACGAAATGAATGTGATTGCAAAGGTGTGCCACCAAGTGGCCGTCATGAGCCAAGGACGCATCGTCGAGCAGGGCCCTGTCCTGTCGGTCTTCTCACACCCGCAGGCGGCGATCACACGCCGCTTCGTGCGGACCATCATCGACGACCGCGTCCCCCATGCGCTGGTGGCCGGCGTCCAGGCCACCACTGAGCCCAATGAGCTGTGGCGCCTCACCTACACGGGTGGGGCCTCCACAGGGCAATGGCTCTCGGAGATCAACTCGCGTTTCGAACTGCGAACGGCGCTGCTCTACGCCACCGTTCACGAGATCGACGAGCAGGTCCTCGGAGTCCTGGTGGTTCAGGCGATCGGCGACGAGGCGCAACGAGCGGCAGCACGTCGCCTCCTCGAAGACGCTGGTGTCGATGTCGCCCACCAACCCTTGGCGGAGCTGACCGCGGCTCCGGAGCTCAACGACGGGAGACCGCTGTGACCGATTTCATTGCATCCTACTTCGGCATTGGTCCAGATCAGCTCGCAAGGGCAGCGGTCGACACCCTCTACATGGTCGGATGGTCCCTGGTCCTCGGCACCATCGTGGCCATTCCCTTGGCACTTGCCCTAGTGCTGTGGCGGCCCGGCGGGATCAAGTCCAATCCTTTGGCGCATGGCTTCATCAACGCGATGGTCAACATCGTGCGATCACTGCCATTCATCATCCTGATGGTCGTCCTGATGCCCTTCACCAAACAGGTGGTGGGCACGCGAATCGGGACCACGGCAGCCTTGGTACCCCTCACAGTCTTCATCGCACCATTCATGGCGCGCCTGCTCGAGACCTCCCTGCTTGAAGTGCCCCGCGGGATCGTCGAGGCAGCTCAGTCCATGGGGGCATCCACTTGGCAGATCATCCGCTACTTCCTGCTGCCGGAAGCACGCGCCTCCATCGTGCTCGGGCTTACGACGGGCACCGTCTCCTTGGTGAATGCAACTGCCATGGCGGGTGTCATCGGGGCCGGTGGTGTGGGTGACCTTGCACTCACCTACGGCTACCAGGCCTTCAACACGCCTCTGATGCTGCTGACAGTGGTGGTGCTCATCATCTTGGTCCAGGCCATCCAGTCCATTGGGAATGCCATTTCCCGCCACCTGCGCACCCGCTGACAACATCCAACCCCACAAAGGAAACAAAACCATGAAGAAGCTCTTCGCCCTCGTGGCCGTCGTTCTCACGTTGGGACTGACACTCTCCGCCTGCGGCGGCTCCAGCAGTGCAGATGACCCCAACAAGACAGAAATTCGCTACGGCAAGGCCCAAGGCCCGTACACGGTGCTCTTCGAAGAGGCCATCATCCCGATCATGCAGAAGCAGGGCTACACGTTCACCAGGACCGACTTCTCCGATCTCGTCCAGAATGATATGGGTCTCAACGAGAAGAGCATCGACGTCAACGTCGAGCAGCACACCGCCTACATGAAGAACTTCAACGAGAAGAATGGCGGGGCGCTCGCCGCTCTGGGACCGATTCCCACCGTTCCTGCCGGCATCTACTCGCAGACTCACACATCCTTGGATCAGATCAGCGATGGCGCGAAGATCGCCGTTCCCAACGACGCAGCCAACACCTCTCGCGCCTACGCCCTGTTGCAAAAGGCGGGCTGGATCAAGCTTGACCCGGCCAAGGACGTGTCCACCGTCACCAAGAGCGATATCGTCTCGAACCCCAAGAAGCTGCAGTTCACCGAGCTCCTGAACACCACCATCCCGACCACGCTTGGTGACTTCGACTATGGCGTCATCACGGGATCGATCGTCTACAACGCCAAGATGGATCCTTCCAAGGCACTGCTGCAGGAGGACATCCTGCCCCACCTCGTGCTGCAGGTGGTGGTCCACGAGGACAACAAGGACGCGAAGTGGGCCAAGGACATTGTCTCGGCCTACAACAGCCAGGAATTCAAGGACTATCTGGCCAAGAACAACAATGGCCTCTGGTGGATCCCGGAGGAGCTGCGCTGACCGTGCGAGGGGCTAGACACTGACTGCAGTTCTGGTCATTCATGACCAGAACTGCAGTCAGACCTTCCAGCACTCGAGTGATGGCGTGTGTGCACATGCTCGCGCGACGTCTTCGACCGTCGGCGCCAGCTTCGACGGGAGCACCAGGCAACCAGGACCCGCGATGACGGCCACTGCCAGTCCGAGTGGCAGGACGACCTGCCGGTGGGCCGCCTGACCCTTGAGCATGCGGACGACGAAGTGGTAGCGAACTTGGTTCGAGCTCGCCGCACCCTTGGCAGGGTCGACGGACTCCAGGCGACAGGAGAAGACCGTCCCCGCCCCGGCGACTGACTCGGCGGGGGGCAGCTGCGCGCACGAGCAGGCGCAGACGGGCCGGGCGGGGCAATCAGCAGCAGGGGCACCGTGACCGTCAGCGCCGCGAGGACGCGTGGGCACGGTGCCCGTGACGCCCTGTCGCAGGACGTTTCATGGCCCCACTGAGCCCCGCCGTTCGGGATAGCGGGCCGAGTTGCCGACGAATCGTGACGGGCGAGTGGTCAGGGCTGGGTGATGCGCGCCCAGTTCGCTCCGGCCTCATTGGGCACCTCGGAGACCTTGGCCAGCCGGCCGCGGTCGTCGACGCGCCACAGCTGCAGCACGGCGGCCTTCTCGCCGGGCACCAGGGCATGCTGCTCGTCGGGGGTGACGACGAAGCCACGCGGCTGGGTGCTCACCTCGGCCAGCGAGACGGCATCGGCCAGGGTGCCGTCATCGGCCACCGGCAGCACGGCCAGCGTCGACTCGGTGCGCTCGCTGACCAACAGCCACCGCCCCTCGGGACCGGCCAGGTGCAGGTCGGCTCCCCAGATGTAGTGGTTCTCCAGCGGGTCCTCGTCGATGACGCTGTGCTTGAGGCCACGATCGGTGGCGTGGGCGGTCACCTGCTGCACCAGCTCGATCTGGCCGCTCTTCGGGTCGCGGGCGAAGCGCAGCACCTCGCCGGAGAACTCGGTGACGACGTAGAGGTTGCGGCCGTCGGTGCTGGTGATGGCGTGGCGGGGGCCGCTGCCGGCGGGGCAGGCGACGGTGTGGTCCGCCAGCGCCTCCAGCTGACCGTCCTCGGTGAGGCGGTAGCAGGCCACCAGGTCCTCGCCGAGGGAGACGAAGTAGACGAACTGGTCGTGCTGGATGACGCAGTGCAGCCGCTCGAAGCTGATCCGGTCGGTCGGCTCGCCCAGGCTGCCGTCGTCCTGGATCGGCCAGACCAGCCCGAGGCCAGCGCCGTAGTCGGCGCCGAGCAGCAGGCCGCCGTCGTCGCTGACGCGCAGGTAGCTGGGATGGCTGGGCAGTTCGCGGTGGCTGCTGGTGGTCCAGGTCCCGGATTGCTGGTCCAGGTCGATGGTGGCCACGCCCGTGGGTTCCTTGAGCGAGACATAGGCGCGTCGGCCGCTGTGGTCGACGGCCATCGCGGAGACGCCCTTGCCGATCGGGCTGGTGGCCTTCGGTGTGAGGTCCTCGCCGTCGAGGACGAAGGTGGTGATGGTGCCGTCGGCGGCGCAGGTGGTGCTTGCCAGGTAGCTCATGGGCCCAGCCTAGGAGGCACGACTGCCGAGCACACCACTTGAACAGTGTTCAATTTCTGGTGCTAGCCTGAGGCAGGCACGCGGCCCCACGACGCGGTGGGGCCGGTGCAGAACCGGCCTGACAGGGCAGAACGGGGTGCGCGACATGGACCAGTGGCTGGAATGGGCAACCCACCGGGCGCACAGGGCGGAGCGCACCGGCATCGAGCGCAGGACGCGCACGGCACCGCCCGATGCCCTCGACCTGGCCTCCAATGACTACCTCGGCCTGGCACACCACCCGGAGGTCCGCCGGGCCGCCGTCGGCCACCTGCAGGACGGCCCGCTGGGCGCGGGAGGCTCACGGGTCGTGACGGGCACCCACCCGGCCCACGAGCTGCTGGAGCAGGAGCTGTGTGCACTGACCGGAGCCCGCGCCGCACTGGTCTTCTCCTGCGGCTACACCGCGAACATGGGTGCCCTGGGTGCCCTCGCCGGCCCCAGGAGCCGGCTGCTGCTCGACGCCCAGGCCCACGCCAGCCTGCACGACGGCGCCCGCCTGGCCCATGCCGAGGTCGCCACCTTCGGCCACGACGACCTCGACGAGCTGCGGGCCCTGCTGGCGCAGACCGGTCGCCGCACCACTGTCGCGGTCGAGTCGGTCCACTCGGTGCTCGGCGATGCCGCCGACCTCGCCGAGTTGCACCGCCTCTGCCGAGAGGCAGGAGCCGCCCTGCTGGTGGACGAGGCGCACACCATCGGCACACTGGCCGAGGGCAGCTGGGCCGCTCGCGACGGACTCTTCGACGACCACCCCGAGGCCCCGCCGGTGGTCGTGACCGCCACGCTGTCGAAGGCGCTGGGCGCCCAGGGCGGGGCCCTCCTGTTCGGCGGCAGCGATGCGAAGCTGTGGCGGGCACACATGGTGAACCTGGCGCGGGGATTCATCTTCGACACCGGCCTGTCACCCGCCGTCGCGGCCGGGGCGGCACGCGCCTGCCAGCTGGCCGGCGACGGCGACCTGGTGGCGCGGCTGTCGGCCACCCGGGAGCGCACCATCACGGGGCTTCGTCGTCGCCCCCTGGTGGCCAAGCACCTGGAGCCCGGCGCGGGGTCGGTGGTCTCGGTACGGATGCCCTCCCCGGCCGCCGCGGTGGAGGCAGCCGACGTGCTGCGCGAGCGTGGGGTCCTGGTGGGCTGCTTCCGCCCGCCGAGTGTTCCCGACCGGATCGCCCGGCTGCGGCTCACCTGCCATGCCGACACCGATCCAGACCGTCTGGAACTGGCACTGGCGCAGGTCTGTGACGTGGTGGAACTGGCCTGGGGAGCGCCAGCCACGTGCCCCTTCCGCCACGCCGACGGCCGGCCCGTCGAGCACCGCGAGGACCATCGGCTCGTCCAGGAACCGGGGCTGGTGCGTGAGGTGTTGGCCAGGCCTGAGGACTTCGCCGCCGACAATGCGCTGCAGGCCCTGCGTCCCTTCTCCCGGGAGGCCGCCCGGGTGCTGGTGCGTGCCGGTTTCCGACTGCCGCCGGTGCTGGCCTCGGCCAATGGCGAGCTGCACCGCGCCGTACGGCGCGTGCTCACCCCCTTCTTCTCGCCTGCCCGCGTCAAGGCCCAGCGCGGGCTGGTGCAGCGCCTGGTGCGCGAGCAGCTCGACGGGCTGGCCGGCGAGCTGGACCAGGGCCTGGACCTTGCCACCACCGTTGCCGCCCATGTCCCGGCACAGATCGCCTCGACCCTGAGCGGGGTGCCGAACCCGCCGCACGACGAGCTCTCGCGGTGGAGTGCCGACTCGCTGGAGCTCTTCTGGGGCTGGCCCGACGACGAGCGCCAGCTGCAGCTGGCCACGTCGGCCGCCGACTTCCACCCGTGGCTGCGCGAACAGGTGCGACGCAGCACTGGCTCCGGGAACCTCTTCGGGGCGTTGGCGAAGGCCGGCATCGACCAGGACCGGATCGTCTCGTTGGGCTACTTCCTGGTGATCGCCGGCCAGGAGACGACGCGCATGCTGATCGCCACCTGCCTGCACCTGGCCCTGTCCGAGCCGGGGCGATGGGCGGCCTGCGGGGATGAGGAGGATGGCCTGCAAGCCTGCACCGAGGTGGTGCGCCAGGCGCTCGCGACCAGTTCCTCGACGCCCACCTGGCGACGGGTCGCCAGCAGCGACACCCAGCTGGGCGACGAAGCGATCCGAGCCGGCGAGCAGGTCCTGGTGCAGTTGTCGGGAGGGCCGGACGGCGACTGGTCGCTGGCCTTCGGGCACGGCATCCACCGCTGCCTCGGAGCAGGCCTGGCCGAGATGGAGGCGACGGTGATCCTGTACGAGACCGCCCGTGCCCTGCCGCGGGCACAGCTGATCAGCCAGGAGGTGCCGTGGTTGCGCCTGTTGAGCTTCCAGGCGCCGCGCAGTGTGGTGGTGCGGGCCGTCTGAACGGCTGCAGGCACGACGAAGGCCGCCACCGGGTGAGGTGACGGCCTTCGTGGATGCTGGACCGGCGAGCGGTTCAGCGACGCATTGCTGCGATCAGCGCAGGACGGAGATGTTCGACGCCTGGGGGCCCTTGGGGCCCTGGGTCAGCTCGTACTCGACCTTGTCGTTCTCGTCGAGCGAGCGGAAGCCGCCGGAGTTGATCGCGGAGAAGTGGGCGAAGACGTCGGCGGAGCCGTCGTCCGGCTGGATGAAGCCGAAGCCCTTGTCAGCGTTGAACCACTTCACGGTGCCTGTAGCCATGATATTTCCTTCGTTCTGTGGAGCGACCACGTCTTGGTCGCTACCGGGGACTTGCTCGTCACACATTTCAGAAGGAACTACCAACTCTCACGAGTTGCTACCGCGATGAAGCCAAACCAACTGCCGAACAATGAGATCAGCCTACGCGGGATTTCGGGCAGCCCTGACCAATTCGTCGCCCGTCGGTGAACTTTCACGGCATAACCCGTAGCCACAGCCCTGGAAATAGTTTCTGGAGGTACCCGAAAAGCCCCTCACACCGGCCATGTCTGCCACAATTCCCGCCATGGGCACCCACTTCGTCGTCGAGGCCACCAGCAGCCTGCCGCCCGAGCAGGCCCTGGCTCGCGTGCTCGACCTGGACCGCCACCGACCGCCCCTCACGACGCTGCACTGGCAACGCCCGCTGCGGCCCGGATCGACGGTGGTGGCCCGCACCGCTCTGGGCCCGCTCGGCTTCGACGACACCATGGTGGTGCGCGAGCTCGACGCACGCCACGCCCGCCTGGAGAAGACGGGGCGCGTGGTGCGAGGCATGACGACGATCGCTGTCGCGGCCATGCCCAGCGGGGGGAGCCGGGTGCACTGGCAGCAGGAGCTCTCGGTGACGGGCATGCCGTGGGCGCTGCCCGTGCGGGTGGCCGGACGGATCTTCTACCGGGGCCTGCTGCGTCGCAGCCTGGGCTGATTGGCAGGACGTGAATGAACCCAAGCAGTTGAGCGTTCCACCGCCCTCGAAAACCCTTCACCCCCTGGCAGAACGCGCCGCTCGCCCCGACCGACGGGAATCAGGGACTGGATGTGAAGGACCTGAGTCTTCAACTCTCACTACAACTCTCATTCATGATTGCACTGAGAGTTGTAGTCTGCCAGTGAGAATTGGAGTGACGAGAGGCTGGCCGAGGCGATCACGCAGATGCGTGATCGCCGTGGAGACACGACCTCCATCGAGGTGAAGCGCGCCGCCGGTGGCGTCCCGGTGATGCCAGAAACCCTTGCAGCGTTCGCCAACATGCCCGACGGTGGCACCGTCATCCTCGGCCTCGACGAGGCGGGTGGACGATTTGACGTGGTCGGCGTGCCCGACATCGCAACTCTTGAGGCAGGCCTCGTCTCCATCGCCCGTCAGGCAGTCCATCCAGCGCCGCTCCTGGACTTCCAGACCTTTCAGGTCGATGGCCACTCGGTCCTGGTCGCCCACGTGGCACCGCTCCACATCGCCGACAAGCCCGCCACCGTGGCCGGACGTGCGTACCTTCGTCAGGCGGACGGCGACTATCCCATGCACCCGCATGAGCTCCGGATGCTCGAGGTGGCGAAGCTCCACAGCGACGAACAGGTGAACCACGACCTGGCTCCCGCCATCGGACGCGGGCGGGCAGATCTGGATGCGGATCTGGTTGCCAAGTACCTTGACAACGTCCGCCGTCACGACCGGCGGCTGCGTGATTGCACGGACGCCCAGATCCTGCAGATGACCAATGTGCTGAACTCTTCTGACGAGCCGACCGTGGCTGGCCTCTACTCGCTCGGGACATACCCCCAGGGCCAGTACCCCGCGCTCACGGTGACTGCTGCAGTACAGCTGGCCGGCGGGGAGGGCCAGGCCCGTAACCGCAATCTGCAGGACTTCACAGGCCCAGTCCCAGCCTTGCTCGAGGACATCCTCGGCTGGGTCCAGAACAACCTCGACACGGTCCACCGCTACCGTGACGACGGTCACATGGAAGAGATCCCGGAGCTGCCCCTCAATGCCGTCCGCGAGCTGGTCGCCAACGCCTTGGTACATCGCGACCTCGGCCCGAGCACCCTGGGCACAGGCAAGCAGATCCAGATCCGACTCACTGCAAAGAGCTTCTTCATTCACAGTCCGGGTGGCCTTCGGGGGGTTTCACTGACTCAGCTGGTCAGCGTCGAGCACGCCCAGGCTGCGGTGAACCAGCGGCTGTACCAGATCGCCAAACGCCTGACGAGCTCGGACGGCGCCTCCATCATCGAGGGCGAGGGCGGGGGTATTCGAGAGGTCTTCCGCTCTGTGCAGGACCGAGGCCTGTCACGCCCCCAGCTGGTCGACACCGGAGTTCAGTTCAAGGCTCTGCTCTGGCGCCCGCGCAGCGGTTCCGATACCGCCTCGCCACCCGCCGTCACCTCGCAGAGCGGACCAGTGGTCACCGCATCGCTGCGAAGCACCTCGCCCACCCGCAATGAACCTCTCGTGCTCTCAACCCTGGGCAACAGCACTGCGCCCCTGACCATCCACGAACTGGTCAGCGGGACCGGGCTGACGATGGGACAGGTGCGCTATGCCCTGGACCAGCCACTACGGGATGGCCTCGTGGTCATGGACGGGCAGCAGGGGTCCCGGTCAACCCGTTACCGGCTCTCCGGTGACGAGTGACCCAAGGACCGGCCACTCCACCCGAACTGGGGACAGAGCGTCACCCCTGCATCGCCCCACGACCCGACACCCGAGTCCGGTGGTCGACGATGCGGTAGGCGATGGTGGCCACCGTCAGCCACGCGGGGGCGACCAGAAGCTCCCCGGCCGCTCCCGACCACGGGCTTCGACCGGCCAGACTGGCACGCATCGCGTCGAGGGCGTGCTGCAGCGGCAGAAAGCCACCCACGGTGTGCAGCGCCGGGTGTGAGCAGGGCTCCCGAGGTGAGGACCAGGAGGCTCCCCGCCGTGTTGTGGATGAGGTCCTGCGACTGGTTGCCGATGGCGCGGGCAATGATGGCCAGCCCGAAAGCGGTGCAGGCCACCACCGCAGGCAGCAGGATCCAACTGCGTTGCAGTACTGGCAGCACCATTGCCGGGCTGCCCATGACCATCGCGACCACCACGCACATCTACCCAAAGCTCCCCAAGAAGCCCGAACGCATGGCGAATGGCCGCACACCGATCTGGTGACATGCCGGCACCAGGAGTCCCCCAGTCAGAGGATGAGGCCCTGGGTGCCGCCCTCACATCCATGCCACTGGGTTCCGCATGCACGGATACTACGGTGCGGCCAGACCCACCCGGCCACTGGCGTGCTGGACCCCCTCGTCGTGATGGCTCACCAGCACGACGGCCCGGTCGGACAGTGCCTTCGCCAGGTCTTCCATGACGACCTGGGCCGTGACCGGGTCGAGGTGGGCCAGCGGCTCGTCGAGCAGGACCACCGAACGCTCCGAAAGCACGGCCCTGGCCAGGCCGAAGCGGGCGCGCTCTCCCCCCGAAAGCCGCCTGCCACCGGCCCCCAGGAGTTCGTCGAGCCCCCCGGGGAGGCTCTGGAACCAGCTCCCCAGACCCACTGTCTGCAAGGCTCCCAGCAGCTCCCGGTCCGTCGCGGAGGGACTGGCCAGACGAAGGTTCTCGCGGACGGTGGAGGCGAAGACGTGCACCTCGTCGTCGACCAGCACCAGCCCCCGACGTGCCACCGCGGGCGGCTCGGCCAGGGCATCGCGCCCCTCCAACAGGTAGCTTCCGCCGGTTGGGTCGAGGTGGCGGGCCAGGACCGCCAGCAGGGTCGACTTGCCCGAGCCGCTGGGCCCCTGCACGACGACGAACTGGCCCGGCTCGACGCCGAGGTCGGTGGGTGCCAGGGCCGGACGTTCACTGTCCCAGCGGGCCGTCAGCCCGTGCGCGTCGAGAATCCGCGGCGCCCCATCGGCGGGGAGCTCGCGTGCCGGCTCCGACCCCTCCTCCGGAATGATCTCGGCGCCCGCCACGGCCGGCTCCATGGCCAGCAGCCCTTCCAGTCGTCTACCGGCGGCCCGGGCACGGGCGAGGGAACCCACTGCATCCGGGATGCCACCGATCACCTCGCCCAGGGCGACGGGGGTCAGCACCAGCAGTGCTGCCACCGGGGTCGACATGCCCCGCGCCAGCCAGGGTTCCACCACCGCTGCCATCCACACCGCATGGCCGACCGTGACGACGGGCACCAGCCCCACACCCACCGCACGCCCCCACGCCTGGCGGCTGACGGCCCGGGCCAGCCGCTGCTGGGCCTCGTCCAGCGCCCGCAGCGCCCACGCCTGGCCACCGGCTGCCGCCACCTCCGCCTCGACCCGCACCACCACGGCCGACAGGGTGGCCACACTCGCCCGCGCGGCGACCACCGAGGCCTGGCCGCGGCTCTCGAGCCACCAGCCCACCACGCCCACCACAGCGGCACAGACCATCGAGCTGAGCACCACGGGCACGGCGGGCAGGAAGACGAGGGCATCGATGAGGGCCGCCGCACAGCCCGCCACCACCAGCGAGACCAGGGGGACGACCACCCTGACCTGGGCCTGGGTGACGTCCTCGAGGTCGTCGACCACCCCGGCCAGCAGGTCGCCCCGGCCCCGACGCCCCAGCCGTGCGGGAGCCAGCGGAACCAGGCGCTGGTAGACCCGTCCGCGCTCCTCGGCGAGGGCCGACAGGGCGGCATCGTGGGAGCGGACCCGTTCCCGGTAGCGCAGCACCGGGCGCGCCATGCCGAAGGCCCGCACCCCCACGATGGCCGTCATCAGCGTCAGGATCGGCGGGCGCAGGGACGCCGCCACCACGAGCCAGCCCGACAGTGCCGTCAGTGCAACACCCGAGGCCAGGGCGAGCCCTCCCTCGATCGAGGCCGGCAGGATGCCGGGCACCAGACGTCGCACGCGGTACCGGCCGGCGCCCATCATCGCCCCCTCGCAAGGGCTGCGCCGTCGCCGACACCGACGACGGCATCGGCCGCGGCGACCAGGGAAGGCCGGTGGGAGGCTGCGACGACGATGTGCTCCCGGGCCGCCTGCCGGACCACGTCGTCGATGACGGCCTCGGTGCCGGCATCCAGGTTGGCGGTGGGCTCGTCGAGCAGCAGCAGCGGAGCGTCGGACAGCAGGGCACGTGCCAGGGCGACTCGGGCCCGCTGCCCGGCCGACAGCCCGAAGCCGTCCTCGCCGAGGGTGGTGTCGAGCCCCCGGGGAAGACTGGCGAGCAGGTCGCCGAGCGCCACCCGGTCGAGCACCTCGCCCAGCTCCCGGTCGCTGACCGGCCGCGGCGACGACAGTGTCAGGTTGGTCCGCAGGGAGGCCGGGGCGAGGAAGGGTCGTTGGGTGACCAGGTGGGCGCGGGGTGCCAGGACCTGCCCCGAGGTGGGGACGCGTAGCCCCGCCAGCAGTTCCAGGGTCGTCGTCTTGCCCGATCCGGACGGCCCCACGAGCACGGTCAGCCCTCGCTCCGCGGTGAAGGACAGGCCGGTCAGGACGTCGGAGGAGGTCGGGGCGTGCCGGAAAAAGACCTGGTGGACGATGGCGCGGTCCTCGTCGCGTCGGCCCTCCTCCGGCACATCGACGGGGCCGGCGAGGATCGTGGCGATCGTCCCCAGTGCCGTCGCCCCGTCGGCCGCACTGTGGAATTCTGCGCCGACGCGCCGGATCGGCCAGTAGGCCTCGGGGGCCAGCAGGATCAGCGGCAGCCCCACCGCCAGGGACATGCCGCCCTCGGCCAGCCGGATGCCGGTGAGCACCGCCACGATCGCCACTGAGAGGGTGGCCAGCAGCTCCAGGGCAGCCGAGCTGAGGAAGGCGATGCGCAGGGTCTCGACGGTGGCCCTGCGGTGGGCATCGCTGACCGTGCGGATGGTGCCTGACTGGAGGTGCGCACGGGAGTGCGAGACCAGGGTCGGGAGTCCTCGCATGATGTCCAGGAAGTGGTGCGAGAGCTGTTCCAGGGCCTGCCACCGCTGTTCGGTGGCATCCCGGGTCGCCATGCCGATCAAGGCCGCGAACAAGGGCAGCAAGGGGATGGTGAGCACGGGCACCAGGGCCGTCCACGGGTCCAGGAAGACCATGGCGAGCACCACGCCGAAGGGGACGACGACGGCGGAGACCAGCGACGGCAGGTAGCGCGAGACATAGGGTTCGACCGAGCCCACGCCTTGGGTCAGCAGCGTCACCGTCTCGTGCTGGTCCTCGTCATCCCGGCGCAGCCCCTGAGCCATGGCATGGTCCGCGAGCCGCCGGCGAAGGCCACCGGAGACGACCGTCCCCGCCCGTGCCGCGACCAGTTCACCGACGGCCACCACCAGGCCCCGGGCGACGAAGGCGAGCACCACCCGCAGTCCCGCGGAGTGCAGAGCCTCGCCCTGCACCACGGCCAGGACCAGCCCTGCCACCGCCAGCGCCTGCGCGATGGCCGCGACACCCGAGAGCACCCCCAACACCGTCAGCGCCGCCAGGTGCGGTCGGGCTCCAGGCACCAGGGCGAGCAGCCGCCGGTCGAAGGGTTCCATGCGCGGTCGGGGCCCCTCAGCCGTGGGCTTCTGCAAGGTCCTCGACGCTGATCCGGCGCCGGAAGACCCAGTAGGTGTAGCCGGTGTAGAGCAGCACGACCGGGGTGATCACCCCTGCCGCGCCCGTCATGATCCTGAGCGTCAGCGGGCTGCTCGCGGCGTTGAGGTGGGTCAGGGACCATGCGGGATCGAGGGTGGAGGGCATCACGTCGGGGAAGAGTGCCGCGAACAGGCTGGCCACCCCCATCGCGATGGCCACGCAACTGGCCAGGAAGGCGGGCCGCTCGCGCCCGCCGGCCAGGAGCACCGACAGCACGAGGGCGACGGCCGCGATGGCGAACAGGACCCAGGCCCCGGTGCTCGAACGCTGGCTGAGGACGGTGAGGAGCCAGACGGCCACGAGACCGACGGCGGGGATCCCCAGGCGACGGGCGGCGCGGCGGGCCGCGTGGTGCAGGGCACCCCCGGTCTTCAGGGCGAGGAAGAGGGCACCGTGGAAGAGGCACAGCACCGCCATGGCGATGCCACCCAGGAGCGCCAGCGGGTTGAAGAGCCCGAGCAGGCCGCCCACGTATTCCATGTCGGCATCGATCGGAACCCCCACCACGATGTTGGTGAAGGCCACTCCCCAGACGAAGGCCGGGACCCAGGAGCCGATCATGATCCCGGCATCACACCACCGGCGCCAGGCCTCGTCGCTGCGCTTGGGGCGGTACTCCAGCGCGACGCCGCGCATGATGAGGGCCACCAGCACCAGGAGCAGGGGAATGTAGAAGCCGGAGAAGAGCGTCGCGTACCAGTGGGGGAAGGCCGCGAAGATGGCTCCTCCCGCCGTGATCAGCCAGACCTCGTTGCCGTCCCAGTGCGGCCCGATGGTGGTGAGCATCACGCGTCGACGGTCGGGGGACTCGGCAGGGTCTCCGTCGAGGATGGGCAGCAGCATGCCCACACCGAAGTCGAAACCCTCCAGGACGAAGTAGCCGATCCACAGCACGGCGATGGTGGAGAACCAGAACAGTTCCATGGCAATTTCCTCAGTAGGAGAAGACGAGTCGCTGGTCGGATGGCCTGCCGGTTCCGCTCGGCCCGGACGGAATGGGCACCGGCACGGCCCCCTGGCGCACATAGCGCAGCAGCAGCTTCACCTCGACCACGGCCAGTGCCCCGTACAGCAGGGTGAAGGCGCTCATCGAGACCAGGACCTCCACCGTCGAGACCCCCGGGGAGACTGCGGATGCGGTGGTCATCAGGCCGAAGACGGCCCACGGCTGGCGTCCCGTCTCGGTGAAGATCCAGCCGAAGGAGTTGGCGAGCAGCGGCAGGAGGGGGGTGGCCATGATGAGCCAGTGCCACCACGCTTGGCGCAGTGCGCTGGTGGATGCCGACCGTCGAGTCATCCACAGCACCAGCGCGCCCACGCCCATGGCGGCGAAGCCGGTGCCCATCATGAGGCGGAAGGTCCAGTAGGCCAGCGGGATGTTCGGGGTGTAGCGCGAGCCCGTGTCGGCGGTGAGCTCTCCTGCGCCATAGGTCTGCGCGTACTCCTCCCGCAGGTTGTCGATGCCCTCGATCTCGGCAGTGAAGTCGCCCTTGCCCAGGAAGGAGAGCAGGCCGGGGACCTCGATCCAGTGGTGGGCATTCTCGCCGTTGAGGTCGCCGGTGCTCAGCACGGAGAAGGGGGCGCCCGACGAGGTTTCGTAGTGGGCTTCCGCCGCCGCCATCTTCATGGGCTGAACCTCGGTCATCACCTTGCCCTGGAGGTCACCCGATCCGACCACGAGGGCTCCGGAGGCCAGCATCACGATGGCGGCGCTGCGCGTGGCACGCCGGTACATGCCCAGATCCGCGGACTCGCCGGGACGGCGCAGGTGCCACAGGGCCGCGGCGAGCACGAGTGCCGCGCCGGTCATGTAGGCGGCAGCCATGACGTGGGGGAAGGTGACCAGCTGGACCTTGTTGATCAGGACGGCGACGAAGTCGGTCATCTCGGCGCGCCCGGTCTCCGGGTTGAAGCGGTAGCCCACCGGGTGCTGCATGAAGGAGTTCGCGGCCAGGATGAAGTAGGCCGACAGGGCCGTCCCGATGTGGACGATCCACATGCTGGCGGCGTGCAGCTTCTCCGGGATGCGCCCCCAGCCGAAGATCCACAGGCCGAGGAAGGTGGACTCGAGGAAGAAGGCCAGCAGCGCCTCGAAGGCCAGCGGGGCGCCGAAGATGTCCCCCACGAAGCGGGAGTAGTCGGACCAGTTCATCCCGAACTGGAACTCCTGGACGATCCCGGTGACGAGCCCCAGGGCGAAGTTGATCGTGAACAGGCTGCCGAGCCACTTCGTCATGCGCAGGTGCTCCGGCTTGTGGCTCCGCACCCAGGCCGTGTGATAGGCGGCCACGAAGGCCGACAACCCGATCGTGATCGGCACAAACAAGAAGTGGTACACGGTCGTGATGGCGAACTGCCACCGAGCGAGGGTGACTTGGTCCACGGTTTTCCCCTGCCACGAGTCCTCAGATGTCAGGAAATCCAGACACCATGGCGTCAGGATAACCCGACACCTGGGGAACTCAACCGGCGATCCAGCAGGGGCACGCGCCGCAGCGTGGCAGCCGTCAGGAGAAGGTCAGCTACCTCGAGGACGATCCTTGGGCAGCCCTTGCGGCCGCGCCACTGCCTCGCACCATGCGCCGGCTGCGAGCCTGGCCCTGGACACACAGGCAACCCTCGGAACCCCAGGCCGGACATTCACACTCAGCCTGGGCCTGACCCTTGCAGCTCACATGTCCCCACCGTTCATGCGCCGACTGCCGGGTCATCCCGGTGGCCTCTCCGATGGCAGCCCACGACGCCCCAGCAATCCGGGCAGCAGCCACGGCGGCGTCCAGCCTGTCCTGCGCCTGGAGCACGGAGCGACGGGCTGCGACCACGGCCTTCAGCGTGGGATCTGGCGACATGACATGACTCTCTCTGACGGGCGATGCTCACGACCGAGGGGCCACCATGCTACCGGTGCCCACACAGGCCTTGCGCGCCCGGGCGACATGGACTGCCCCGCGGAACAGCTGCCTGGGTTGGGGTCGCGGGCACGAAGCTGCCGAGCACCTGCTTGGGTCAGCACCGGAGGCGCCACACATCCCGCTGCCGCCCGACAGTCGGCGCCAGTCAACACTCGCGGCAGGCCCCTGGCAGCACCCGCACACGACGAAGGGCCCCGATCCGAAGATCGGGGCCCTTCCGTGATGTGCGCGAGAGAGGAGTTGAGCCG
>NZ_JBHWOO010000078.1:0-2553 GCF_043424415.1 Luteococcus sp.
TGCATGATCTGCATGACGATGGTGCCGCCGGCGGCGTGGACGGCGTCGGCGACCCGTCGCCAGCCGGCGACCTGATCGTCGGTGTGGATGCCCGCCTGTCCGATGAAGGCCTGCCCGACCGCGCTGGTGCGGGTGCCCTCGGTCATCACCAGGCCGGCCGTGGCGCGCTGCGCGTAGTACTCGACGTGCAGGTCGGAGGGCACGCCGTCGGTACCGGCACGCGACCGGGTCAGCGCCGCCATCGTCACGCGGTTCTTCAGCTGCAGGGCGCCCGCGGTCGCGGGGGCAAAGAGGTCAGTCACGGGTCCGTCTTTCCATCGGTGGTGTTGTCCGGAAGCACAACAGTCGATGTGGCTCGGTCATTCCCGCCCCGACGAGATCCGACCGGTTTCCGCGCCTGGGCGCCCTGTCCGTCGACCTGCAGGCCCTCGCTCAGGACCGTAGAAGGGCTCGGCGTCCACCGTGCACGTCGGAGGATGACTGGGCACTCGGTGCAGCACATGCCCAGTGAGCTTTGGATGTGCGGAGTCGGCCCAGCTGGAGCCGATCACAGGCTGGTTGTAACCGGACGAACGGTCGACGCGCATGGGGGGCATGCCGTGCAGGCGACCATGGGCTCTGGTGGAACATAGGCCTTCCATCCTCCTTCGTTACATGTAACATTTGGAGCATGTCAGTCCAGCAGCGTGTCAGTGAGCACCGCCGCCGAATGCGGGAGAGGGGCTATCGTCCGGTCCAGATCTGGCTCCCTGACGTGCGCAGCAGTGCCTTCGCGGAGGAGGCACGCCGGCAGGCGTCGCTGGTGGCCATCCAGGACCGGGAGCTCGACGACCAGAACTTCATGGAAGCGGTGAGCGTGGATTGGGGTGACGAGTGAGGCGCGGCGAGTTGTGGACGGTCGCCGGTGGTGTTTACGCGAGCAAACCTCGTCCCGCACTGATCCTGCAGGACGACGTGTTCGAGGACACGGATTCGGTCACCGTCCTGCCGCTGGCATCGACGCTGACCGATGCGCCGCTGCTTCGTTACCGGGTCGCGGCGAACGAACTTTCCGGTCTGCGCCGGGACAGTGACGTCATGGTGGACAAGCTGATGACTGTGCGCCGCAGCAACGTCCAGGACCGTGTGGGGCGTCTGGGCAGCCAGCAGATGCTGGACCTGGAACGGCTCGTGGCCACTTTTCTCGGGCTCGCGAGCTGACCCCTCCCCGCGCTGTGTTTCCGCGGCTTCTTGGCAACCCGCACAGGAGACCCGTAGTTCCCTTCGCGCACGGAATGCGGACGATCAGTCCTCGAGTTCTTCTCCTTGGGCCTCAGCGTCCTCAATCAGCTTGGTCAAGGCTCCCTCGTCGGAGAGGACAGGATCCAACAGCGCCTGCAACTCGACCAAATCAGCCTGCGACCCGTATGCGCAGAACATGCTGCCCTCGGAGTCCAGCTCGAGACGCCCGCACAGTTCTGGAGCCAGAAAGGTTGCGACGCTTTCCCAGAAGTGTCCGTTTGCCTCAAAGCCTCTGGAGATCGCCGCCGCGTCCCCAGGAAGTCCGCCGCAGTCGAAGCTCAGGTAGTGATCCCCGTCAATCTGCTGCAAACGTGTGTAGTTCATTGCTCAAGACTAGAGGGCGGGTCCACCTGTGCGTGGGACCTTCGGTTCCGTCGCGCTGTGGGCTGGTCAAGATCCACCAATTCGCTATGACTGAATGCCTTCAGGGCTCCTTTTGCCATGCACGGCCCTTTCCAGTGCGCACGCGCAAAGATCGAATTGGCCGAGGATGGGTATTCCGCGCAACCACCCCGTGACCTGGAATCCCTGGGCTCACGGGAATGGAGCCAGACCACCGGTCGTCCTCGAGTCAGGACTGGGGCTCAGCGGACTGTGCTGGGCGCCGGTGGCGAACCTGCTGGGCGGTCGAGTCAGGGTCGTGGCCTACGACCGCGCCGGCTACGGCACGAGCACGCCGGGCGTTGGAGCCCGAACCCTCGACGCCCTGGCTGCCGGCCTCGTCCGTGTCATCGAGGCCCAGGATGCGCGAGACGTGGTCCTCGTCGGCCACAGCTGGGGCGGGCCGATCGTGCGTCGAGCTGTGCAGCTCATGCCCGCTGGGGCCGTGTCCGCGCTGGTGCTCGTGGACCCGTCGCGGCAAACCCCAACTGGCGTCTGGTCGCAGCGTCCGGATCAACCCACCACGTGTTGTTCACGCAGCCGCAGCTCCTGGCGGGCGAGATCCTGCGGGCGTGCGGCCATCGAGTCGGAGAGTCTGGCTTGACGGTCGGGCCTCAGGAAATGGTGACGCCGAGCCGTGCGAGGGCGTGCCTGATTCGGGCCAGGGCCTCCTCGGGCGTGCACCACCCGACGAAGATGGCCTGGGTTGCGCCCTCGGCCATCAGGGTGAGGTCCAGGGCCGCGCCGTCAATGTCCTCGATGGTGGCTCCCTGTGCCCGAAGGCACTGTCCCACCTCAGTCTGGACGCCTCGTCGAGCCTCTGTGAGGGCTTCCGCGATCCACGGGTCCGTGACGCTGGCGGCCACATAGGAGAAGTAGATGCTGGTTCCC
>NZ_JBHWOO010000079.1:0-7113 GCF_043424415.1 Luteococcus sp.
AGGGTGAGGCTGGTGTCGCCCAGCACGTAGGCGCCGGCGGAGGCATTGTCGGCGACGGTGTCGCCGAAGGTGATGTCCCAGCCGGCGATGCGCGAGTCGCAGATCTCGAGGGCGGCCCGCACCTCGGCGACGGCGGCGCGCACCTGGTCCATGTCGAGCTCGCCGTCGGCCAGGTCGGCGCCGAGGACGAAGGCGACCTCGGCCTCGACGCGGGGCTGCAGGAAGGTGCCGGCGGGGATCGTCGCACCGGCGGGGAAGGCCATGTCGTCGAAGAGGACACCGAAGTCGGGCTGGTCGACCCCGAGCTGGGCCTGGACGGCGGTGGAGGTGAGCCCGATCTTGCGGCCGACGATCGTCGCGCCGGCGGCGAGGCGCTGTTCGGTGACGCGGGTCTGGACGGCATAGGCGGACTCGACGTCAGTGGCGTCGATCAGGTCGCGGACCGGGGCACAGGGTGTGCCGCTGCGGGCTGCCTCGACCAGTCGCCGGGCCGCCTCGTCGAGGGACTCGGGAGTGGGAATGACGGAAGCATCGGTGGTTGTGGTCACCACTTGAGCGTCCACTCCAGAGACGCCCGGTTCAACGGGTCGTTCCGTGGCATGGAACATGCCCCGCCGGGCCAGGGGCCGTCCAGAAACCACATCGAGAGCGGTCCTCGGTGCATCATCTGCACCACCGCCCGCCATGGAGGTGGTTTCTGGACGCACCCCCGGGCACCGGCCCCGCAGGGCATGCCCGGGTCGAGAGCCGGGGGCCACAAGTGGCATCCTTGCCCCATGCACATCCTCGTGGTTGACGACGACCAGGCCGTCCGCGACTCCCTCGCCCGCTCGATGCAGTACAGCGGCTACGAGGTGAGCACCGCCACCGACGGCCTGGAGGCCCTGGCCAAGCTCTCGGCCATCGACGCCGACGCCGTCATCATGGATGTGATGATGCCGCGCCTGGACGGGCTGGAGACCACCCGGATGCTGCGCCAGACCGGCAATGACGTACCGATCCTGATCCTCACCGCCCGCGATGCCGTGGGCGACCGGGTGGACGGCCTGGATGCCGGCGCCGATGACTACATGGTCAAGCCCTTCGCCCTGGACGAGCTGCTCGCCCGGATGCGGGCACTGACCCGCAGGGTGCGCCCCGAGCGCGAGGCGGCCAGCGAGACGCTGGTCTTCGAGGACCTGATCCTGGACGCCCAGACCCGCGAGGTCTCGCGGGGCGGCCGCCGGATCAGCCTCACGCGCACCGAGTTCGCGCTGCTGCACGTCTTCATGGAGCACCCGCGCCGGGTGCTGGAGCGCGGCTGGCTGCTCAACGAGGTGTGGGGCTTCGACTTCCCCACCACGGCCAACTCGCTCGAGGTCTACATCGGCTACCTGCGTCGCAAGACCGAGGCCGAGGGTGAGGCCCGCCTCATCCACACCGTGCGCGGCATCGGCTACGTGCTGCGCGAGACGGCTCCCTGACAGGTGGTCACCACCCTCCCCCGACGAAGAACCGACAGGCCAGACACCCCGTGAACCAGCTGCAACGCACCGTCCGATCCCTGGTGAGGGGAGACTGGCGGCGTCGTCGCGCCTCCCTGAGCCGACGCCTGGTGTGGCTCTCGGCGCTGTCGGTGAGCATCGCGGTGCTGCTGGTGGCCATCGCCGCCTACCTGATGGCCCGGATCAGCCTGTACGACCAACTGGACAACGAACTGACCGACGTCGCCTCCTACACCGCCGGCCCGATCGCCTCCGACCTGGAGGGCATGGGCGGGCTCAATGCCGGTGCGCTGCGTGCCGCCAATGTCTCGCTGATGCTGCTGGGCAGCGACGGTCGATCCAAGCAGGTTCCGGGCACCACCGTGACCTTGCAGCCTGGCCCGCAGGAGATCGCGATCGCCCGAACCCAGACCGGCACGAGCGCCCGTACCCTGACCGACGTCGACGGCACCACCTACCGAATGGTGGCCGTGCCCCAGACCATCGAGGACAAGCGTTATGCGCTGGTGCTGGCCCGCCCGATGGCCCCGACCCGGCAGACCCTTGAGGCCCTGTGGCTGACCATGATCATCACCGGCGGTGTGGGCGTGCTGCTGGCCGTCGGGCTGGGGGCGTGGAGCTCTCGCCAGGCGCTGCTGCCGCTGCGCAATCTGTCGGCGGCGGTGACGCACGTCACCGAGACAGACGAGCTCACCCCCATCGAGATCCACTCCGACGACGACCTGGGCGAGCTCACCCGTTCCTTCAACACCATGCTGAACTCGCTGGGGTCCTCTCGTGAGCGGCAGAAGCGCCTGATCGCCGATGCCGGCCACGAGCTGCGCACACCGCTGACCAGCATGCGCACCAATATCGAGCTGCTGGTGGCCGACGACAAGACCGGCATGCTGCCCGACGGGGCCCGCGGCGAGATCCTGCACGACATCGCCGCCCAGCTGGGCGAGCTGACCTCGCTGGTGGGTGACCTGGTGCAGCTCTCCCGCGAGGACCGGGTGACGACGAACCCGGAGCACCTGGACTTTCGTGACGTGGTCGAGGCGGCGATCCTGCGGGCGAAGCGCCGCGGGCCGGGGCTCACCTTCGACGTGGAGCTCAACCCGCTCTTCCTGGTGGGCGAGCCGGACACCTTAGAGCGGGCTGTGACGAACCTGCTGGACAATGCGGTGAAGTTCTCCCCGCCGGGCGGCACGATCCACGTGCACCTGCAGGGTGACCAGCTGCGCATCGCCGACCAGGGTCCGGGCATCGCGGACGAGGATCTGCCGCACGTCTTCGACCGCTTCTTCCGCTCCGACCGGGCGCGCAACACCCCCGGAACGGGCCTGGGGCTGTCGATCGTGGCGCACACCATCAGCTCCCACGGCGGCACCGTCGAGGCGCGCCGCTCGGCGGAGGGTGGCGCAGAGTTCGTCGTGACCCTGCCCGGTCGCACGGTGGAGCAGGAGGACGACGACACCGGAACGCAACCGGCCGTCACCGACTGACCGGCTGCTCGGCTGCCCACCCCATCGGGCCTGCCCCGATGGCCGAAGGTCTGGATAGTGTGCTGGTCGCGGATCCGATTCCGGGCCGGAACAGGAGCAGGAGCAGGCAATGAGGTCGCAGCTTCGACGACTCGTGGCCCCGGTGGTGGCCGCCGGAATCCTGATGATGACGGGATGCTCGATCCCCCGCGATCCCGACCACACGCTGGACCGGATCGACCAGGAGCACGAGCTGGTCGCCGGGGCGGCACCGGCGCCGCCGCTGCTGGTGGTCGACGGCGGGCGGGTCGAGGGGCCGGAGGCCGAGCTGGTGGAGGGTTTTGCCGCCACCCGCGGGGCGACGGTCACCTGGCAGGTGGCCAGCCAGGAGGAACTGGTGAAGCGGCTCGAGGACGGCCAGATCGACCTGATGGTCGGTGGCCTGACCAGCAAGAGCGAGCTGTCGAAGAAGGTGGGCCTGACCCGGGCCCATTCCGAACAGGTCGACGAGCACGGCGACCGGGTGAAGTACGTGGTGGCCGCCCCCTTGGGTGAGAACGCGCTGGTGACCGAGTTGGAGCGGTGGTTCGACCGGGGGATGCCGGAGGCCTCGCGATGAGCGCGAACTTCGGCGACACCCGGCTGCCGCGCGAGCAGCAGCGCGCCCTGGCCAGGGCCCGCCGCCTGGAGTGGGTGAGCATCGTCTTCCTGGCCATCTCGGTGGCGGTGGTGGCCGCGGTGATGGGCAGCTCGCAGGCAATGAAGGCGGCCTGGATCGAGGACTGCCTGAGCTTCCTGCCCCCGATCGCCTTCCTGGTGGCGCTGCGTCGGGTGCACAGGCGGTCCGACGACGAGCACCGTTTCGGCCATCACCGCGCCGTGGGCGCCGCGCACCTGGCGGCCTCGGTGGCCCTGCTGGCAATGGGCTCATTCCTGCTCGTCGAGTCGGCGATGACGCTGGTCAAGCAGGAGCACCCGACGATCGGGACGGTGCAGCTGTTCGGACACACCATCTGGCTGGGCTGGTTGATGATCGCGGCGATGGCCTGGACTGCGGTGCCGCCGGTGGTGCTGGGCCGAATGAAGATGCGGCTGGCCGAGGACCTGCACGACAAGGTGCTCTATGCCGATGCCGACATGAACAAGGCGGACTGGTCGACGGCCGCCGGGGCGATGCTGGGCGTCCTGGGGATCGGGATCGGCTGGTGGTGGGCCGACTCGGTGGTGGCGGGCTTCATCGCGGTCTCGATCGTGCGCGACGGCTGGACGAACCTGCGCAATGCCCTCGACGGACTCACCGACGTGCAGGCCCGCACTTTCGACGACTCCGGCCCGCACCCGGCGATCGACCAGGTGGAACGCTATTTCCTCGGGCTGCCGTGGGTGGAGCGGGTGTGGGTGCGGATGCGCGACATGGGCCACGTCTTCCACACCGAGGTCTTCGTGGTGCCCACCGATCCGCACCGGGTGGACCTTGACGTGCTGGCCCGCGCCGGGGAAGAGGCCGCTGGCCTGGACTGGAAACTGGACGACCTGCAGGTGGTGCCGGTCGCCGAGCTGCCGGAGAGCGCCGGACGGGGCACTGCCTGAGCCGGGCACCGCCTGAGCTGGGCACCGCTTGGACTGGGCAACGCCTGGGCGTCCCACAACCCAGCGCATCTTGACCCCGCGGGGTGGGGTCGACGGACCCCTGCCGTGGCTAGTCTCGTCCCCATGCCCAACCCCCACGGCAGCACCCCATCCCATGGCCCGGTCGTCGGCGCCCCCGGCTCCCCCACGCTGGAGGACGGCAGTCCACTGCGTCGCAGCATCGGTACCTGGGGGCTCTACCTGTTCATTCTGGGCGACGTGCTCGGGGCGGGCGTCTACGTGCTGGTCGGCGAGGTGGCCGGTATCGCGGGCGGGGCGGTCTGGGTGCCCCTGCTGGTGGCCCTGCTGCTGGCGCTGCTGACGGCCGGCTCCTATGCCGAACTGGCCACCAAGTACCCGCGGGCCGGTGGTTCCTCGCACTATGCGCAGCGCGCCTTCGGACCGTTCTGGGCCTTCCTGGTGGGCTTCTGCATGTTGGCGGCGGGCATCGTCTCGGTCGGTGCGCTGGCGCTGGGCTTCGCCGGCGACTACTTGGCCGCCTTCGTCGAACTGCCGGTGCCGCTGACGGTGACGCTCTTCCTGGCGCTGCTGGCCGGCCTGAACATGCGCGGGATCAAGGAGTCGATGGGCGCCAATGCAGTGGCCACCGTCATCGAGGTCTCGGGCCTGGTGCTGGTGCTGGTGCTCGGCCTGCTGGTGATCGGGCGGGGAGACGCCGACCTGTCGCGCCTGACGCAGCTGGGGACGCCGGGTCACGGCCCGGTCAGTGCGGTGCTCGCCGCCTCGGTGCTGGCCTTCTACTCCTATGTGGGCTTCGAGACCTCGGTGAATGTCGCCGAGGAGGCGCGCAACCCGGCTCGCTCCTACCCGCGGGCCCTGTTCGCGGCCCTGGTGACCGCCGGCATTGTCTACGTCGGGGTCGGCGTCGCGGCGAGCGCCATTGTTCCCACCGACCAGCTGGCGGCAAGTTCAGGTCCGCTGCTGGAGGTGGTGCGTGCCGCCGGCGGCGTGCCCGTGGTCGTCTTCAGCCTCATCGCGCTGGTGGCCGTCGCCAACGGTGCCCTGCTGACCGGCATCATGGGCTCCCGGCTGGCCTACGGCATGGCCCGCGACGGCCTGCTCCCCTCGGCGCTGGGCCGGGTGCTGCCCCGACGGCGCACCCCATGGGTGGCGATCCTGGCCACCACTGGCCTCTCACTGGTGCTGGCGCTGACCGGCGAGATCGACACCCTGGCCTCGACGCTGGTGCTGCTGTTGCTGGTGGTCTTCTCCAGCGTGAACGTGGCAGTGCTGGTGCTGCGCCGTGAACCGGTCGACCACGAGCACTTCCGGGTCCCCCGGGTGCTGCCGCTGCTGGGGTTGCTCAGCTGCCTGCTGCTGGCCACCCGCGTCGAGGGCGACACCTGGCGCCTCGGCCTGCCGTTGCTGGCGGTGGGCGCCCTCTTCGCGGCCTTCGCCGCTCGCCGCAGCCGCACGGTCACCACCCGCTGACATCCGCGCTCCTCGGTAGGGCTGCCGACAGGTTTCGCCCGCTGCGAATTTTGCCCACCCGAAGGGGTGGGAAAGTGGCCTGACCATTGTCCTGCCCGACAGGCTTGGCGCGTGTACAGCGCCGAGAAGCCAGCCATCCACCACCGCGTCCCCAGTGGGCTCGACTATGCCCTGCGCTTCGGCGTGCCCGCACTCGTCGCGGTCGCCTGCACCTGGGTCGCCGTCTGGGTGATCGGGCGCACCAGTTTCGCCCTGGTGCCGATGGCGATCTCGCTGCTGGTGACGGCCCTGCTGACCCCGGCCGTGCGCTGGCTCGACCAGAAGACCCCGCTCAACCGCTACCTCAGTGGCGCCCTGCTGCTGGTCGCACTGCTGGGCGGCGTCTTCACCCTGGTCTGGGCCGCCACCCGCGTGATGGTCCAGCAGATGGGCAGCATCACCGAGACGGGCAAGCGTCTGATCAATGACGGCGCCGCCTGGCTGCGCGAGGGGCCGCTGAAGATGGACTCGGCCCAGCTGCAACAGGCCACCGACCAGGCCCAGGAGTGGCTCAGCGGCCACAGCGGATCCTTGGTGCAGAGCGCCATGACCTTCGGCAGCTCGTTGAGCCAGGTCACCGCCATGACGCTGCTGGTGATCGTCAGTGCCTTCTTCTTCCTGGGTGACGGGCCGGCGATGTGGCGGGCCGTGCTGTGGCTGGTGCCCCCGGCCTCGCGCCGTCGCCAGTACGACGGTTCGCGTCGCGGCTGGCGCAGCCTGGAGCTCTATGCCCGCACCGCCGTCGTGGTGGCCGCCATCGACGCGATCTTCATCGGCCTGGGCGCCTGGCTGCTCAAGGTGCCCTTCCCCATTCCGGTGGCCATTCTGGTCTTCGTCAGCGCCTTCATCCCCTTCATCGGTGCCATCGCCTCCGGCGCCGTGGCCGTCGCACTGGCCCTGTTCGCGCACGGCCCCACGACTGCGCTGTTGATGCTGCTCGTGGTGCTGGCCGTGCAGCAGCTGGAGGGCAATGTGCTGCAGCCGCTGCTGATGGGCAAGACCGTCTCGCTGCACCCCTATGCCGTGATCGTGGGCGTCAGCCTGGC
>NZ_JBHWOO010000080.1:0-7082 GCF_043424415.1 Luteococcus sp.
GACGTGGGGTCGTCCCTGGATCCTGACGCCCAGCGGTTCAACGAGCCGGCGCAGCGCGGCGAGGTCGGCGGTGACGGTGGTGCGGCCCACGTTCATCTGGCGGGCCAGGGACTCGATGCGCACCGGCAGCAGTGATCCGGCGAGCTGGCACAGGATGTGGGCGCTGCGGTGCGCCGGGTCGTTGAAGGAGTCCCGCACGCCGAGGACATCGGCACGACGGGCTCGGTAGGCCTCCTGGTCGACGACCCTCAGCCGGTAGCGTCCGCCGATCAACCGCACCTGCGCAGAGCCACCGAGGCTGGCATTGAGACCCGAGACTTCGGTGGCCACGGTGCGCAGCCCCACGCCCAGCGCACGCGCCAGTGACTCGGGAGCGGCCGACAGGCTGGTCTCGAGCTGGAGCAGGATCTGCGCTGGACGCTGCATCTGTCCCCTTCGTTGGTGGAATGCCGCCACGCTAGTGCCGTGGTGTCGCCAAAGTCCCACCCCAATCAGCCGGACGATTTCGCCTGCCCCCGCAAGTCTCCGACCGCTGCGCCGGGCGGATGCGCGTGGGAGGATCTGGAGTGATCTGGCCCAGTGGATGAAGGAGTTCGGATGCGCATGCGTGAGGTCGACGTCGCCCTGCCGCGTGGGGTGCACGCCCGGGTGGCGGCCCAGCTGACCGCCACGGCTGCCAGCTACTCCAGCTCGGTCTTCCTGCGTGCCGGACGCTCGGTGAGCCTCGCCGACACCATGGCGGTGCTGGGCCTGGGCATTGCCCACGGCGACCGCGTGATGCTGCTGGCCGATGGCCGCGACGGGGCCGCCGCCCTGGAGGCCGTCGCCGCGATGCTGGAGTCCGTCGAGGACTGAACTGAGCACATTGCGTCCCGACCTCCGGGAAGCGACCGCTGATCCGCATCAGGCCCTGCAAAGCGTCGGCCGACAGTCGCTGTCTGCCCGCTCAGGTCCCTCCTAGTGTGGGTGGTGAGCACCGACGCCAGCGAGGACGCCGGGACCCCCAGGGAGGATCGATCATGGACGACATTCTTGCCACGGCCGTACGGGACGCGGACCAGACCGAGGCCGTGGCCGTGGCCCGAGGCGCGGCCGACGACTGCGGGCCGCTGCTGCGCCAGACCGGTGACGGCGCACCGCTGCTGGTAGTCGCCGACGAGAACACCTGGGCCGCCGCAGGTCCCCAGACCTCCCGGGCGGCGAGCAGCGCCGGGCTGCAGCTGGCCGAGTCGATGGTCTTCCCCGCCTCCCCCACGCTCTATGCATCGCTGGACAATGCCGCGGCGATCCGCGACGCGATCACCGCAGCCGATGCCGCCATGGGTCGTGAGGTGCTTCCGGTGGCCGTGGGCGCCGGGACCCTCAATGACCTGGTCAAGATGGCCGCGCACGAGCTGGGGCGCCGCTACGTGGTGGTGGGCACGGCGGCCAGCATGGACGGCTACACCGGGGCCGGGGCGCCGATCAGCAATGACGGGGTCAAGATCACCATGAACTGCACCGCCCCGAAGGCGGTCGTCTTCGACCTCGACGTCACCGCCCAGGCCCCAGCCTGGATGGTGGCTTCCGGCTACGGCGACCTGGCCGCCAAGATCCCCGGCGGCGCCGACTGGATCCTGGCCGACGCGGTGGGCATCGAGCCGATCGACGAGCACGTCTGGAAGCTGGTGCAGAGCGGGGTGCGCGAGGCGCTGGCCCATCCGCGCGAGCTCGCCGCCGGCCAGCCAGAGGCCTTCTCCGGCCTGGTCGACGGGCTGGTCCTGTCGGGCCTGGCGATGCAGGTCTATGGCGGCACCCGTCCGGCCTCGGGCGCCGAGCACTACTTCAGCCACATCTGGGAGCTGGACCACCTGGGCGCCGACCAGGACCCGCCGCTCTCGCACGGCGCGAAGGTGGCCGTCGGCACCCTGGCGATGCTGGCCTTCTACGAGCGCTTCATGGCCCGCGACGTCGCCGCCCTGGACGTGGATGCTGCCGTGGCGGCGTGGCGGCCCTGGGAGGAGGTGGAGGCTGACATCCGTCGCACCTTCACCGGCGCGCTGGCCGAGCATGCCGTCAAGGAGACCCGCGCCAAGTACGTCGACGGCGATGGCCTGCGCCAGCGCCTGGAGCTGCTCAAGCAGTCGTGGCCGGCGACGCAGGCGCGGTTGGAGGAACAGCTGGTGCCCGCCGCCGACTTCCAGCAGCAGTTGTCACTGGCCGGCGCCCCGAGCCGGCCGCAGGACATCGGGCTGGACGTCGCCGGCCTCAAGGCGACCTTCCCGAAGGCCATGTACTACCGCTCGCGCTACACGGTGCTCGACGTTGCCCGTGAGGCCGGGTGGTACGACCAGCTCGTCGACGAGGTCTTCGCCAACGACTCGCTGTGGAGCTGACCTCGCCGTGGCCGGCCGTCACCGGCGCTGGCCCCTCACTGGCACCGTCCCCCTCTGCCAGTGGCCGGCGCCGGACATGACGACGGGAGCCCTGCCCCCGACCGGGGACAGGGCTCCTGTGGCGTGCAGCGTCAGCCGATGACCTTCTTGGCGGTCTCGACGACGTTGTCCACGGTGAAGCCGAGCTTCTCGAACATCACGTTGCCGCTGGCCGAGGCGCCGAAGCTCTCGATGGAGACCGAGGCCCCGTCGAAGCCGACGTACTTGCTCCAGCCCTGGGCGATGCCGGCCTCGATGGAGACGCGCTTGGTGACCGACTTCGGCAGCACGCTCTCCTGGTAGGCCTCGTCCTGCTCGTCGAACCACTCCTGGCACGGCATGGACACCACGCGGGTGGCGACACCCTGCTCCTCGAGCACCTTCTGGGCCTCGACGGCCAGCTGCACCTCGGAGCCGGTGGCGATCAGGATCAGCTGCGGCTCGCCGTTGGCGGCGTCCTTGAGCACATAGGCACCCTTGAGCACGCCCTCAGCCGAGGCGTACTCGGTGCGGTCGACGATGGGCAGGTCCTGACGGCTGAGCACCAGGCCGGTCGGGTTGTCGGTGTGCTCCAGCGCACCGCGCCAGGCGTAGCTGGTCTCGTTGGCGTCGGCGGGACGCACGATGGCCAGGTTCGGGATGGCGCGGTAGGCGGCCAGGTGCTCGATCGGCTGGTGGGTGGGGCCGTCCTCGCCGACCCCGACGGAGTCGTGCGTCCAGACGAAGATGCTCGGCAGGCCCATCAGCGCGGCCAGACGCACCGGCGGGCGCATGTAGTCGGCGAAGACGAAGAAGGTGGCGCCGTAGGGACGGGTCAGGCCCGACAGGGTGATGCCGTTGACGATGCCGCCCATGGCGTGCTCGCGGATGCCGAAGTGCAGGGTACGGCCGTACTCGTTGCCCTGGAACTGCTCGCTGGCGCGCTCGGCGGGCAGGAAGGAGGGCTCGCCCTTCATGGTGGTGTTGTTGGAGCCGGCCAGGTCGGCCGAACCGCCCCACAGCTCGGGCAGCTGGCTGGCCAGGGCGTTGAGCACCTCGCCGGAGGCGGCGCGGGTGGCCTTCTTGCCGGGCTCGAAGACCGGCAGGTCCAGCTCGGGCAGGGTGCGGTCGGTGACGCGGGCCAGCAGCTCGGCCTTGTCGGGATTGGCCTGCTTCCAGGCCTCGAACTTCTGCTCCCACTCGGCGCGCAGCTGCTTGCCGCGCTCGGCGGCGTTCTTCTGCGCGTACTCGACGGCCTCGGTGTCGACGGCGAAGGGCTCGTCGTCGAAGCCGAGCTCCTTCTTCAGCGCCGAGATCTCCTCGGCGCCGATCTTGGAGCCGTGCACCGAGTGGTCGCCCTGCTTGTTGGGCAGCGGCCAGCCGATGACGGTGGTCACCTTGATGAAGGAGGGCTTGTCGGTGACCTGCTTGGCGGCCTCGATGGCCTGGTACAGCTCCTCGACCTTCTCCTCGTACTTCGTGCCGCCGTTGGTGAAGTCGACGTGCTGGGTGTGCCAGCCGTAGGCCTCATAGCGCGCCTGCACGTCCTCGCTGAAGGCGATCTTGGTGTCGCCCTCGATGGAGATGCGGTTGTCGTCGTAGAAGAGCACCAGGTTGCCCAGGTTCTGGGTGGCAGCCAGGGAGGAGGCCTCGCTGGCCACACCCTCCTGCATGCAGCCGTCACCGGCGATGCAGTAGATGGTGCGGTCGAAGGGGCTCTGGCCGGCGGGGGCCTCGGGGTCGAACAGGCCACGCTCCTTGCGGGCGGCCATCGCCATGCCGACGGCCATCGAGACGCCGGCGCCGAGCGGGCCGGTGGTGCCCTCGATGAACTTGGTGTGGTGGTACTCGGGGTGTCCGGGGGTCTTGGAACCCCAGGTGCGCAGCTCCTTGAGGTCCTGCAGCTGCAGGTCGCAGCCGGCCAGGTAGAGCTGGGTGTACTGGGTCAGCGAGGCGTGGCCGGCGCTCATCAGGAAGCGGTCGCGGCCGAGCCACAGATGGTCGCTGGGGTCGGTCTTCATGACCTTCTGGTAGAGCAGGTAGGCCAGCGGGGCCAGGGAGATCGCGGTGCCGGGGTGACCGTTGCCGACCTTCTCCACGGCATCGGCGGCAAGGATGCGCGCGGTGTCGACTGCGCGCTTGTCCTGGTCGGTCCAGTTCAGGGTGGTGTTCACGTGATCCCTCTCGTAGCGTCTGGGTTCTGGGAAGCCCGTCACCCTCGATGGTATGGCCTGGGCCAATGGGCCCCCTGGGGGTTGCACGGATTTTCAGCTCGCGGCCGAGTCGTCCTCGCTCCAGCCGAGCTCCTGCCAGACCTCGAGCGGAAGCAGCCGGTCGATGCGGTCCAGCACCAGTTCGGGTCGCTGGCCGCTGGCGAGCTGCTCCACGTCGGCTGCGGTGGCCTCCCCGGTGAGCACCAGCGCCGAGTGCATGCCCGTGTCGAGTGCCATCTGGATGTCGGTGCCCAGGCGGTCCCCCACCATGACGGCGTCGGCCACCTCGACGTCCAGCCCGGCCAGCGCCTCGGTGAGCATGACGCTCGACGGCTTGCCCAGGCTCACCTTGCAGGTGGTGCCGGTGCAGGCCTCGATGGCGGCGGTGATGGCCGCGCAGTCGGGCTCGCCGCGTCCGCCGGGGAAGGGGCAGTAGCGGTCGGGATTGGTCTGGACGAGGAAGGCCCGCTCATGGAACCAGATGGCGTCGAAGGCGATCTGCAGCTTGCGGTAGTCGAAGCCGCGGTCGTAGGAGGCGATCACGATGTCGATCTCGGCCGGGTCCTCACTGAGCGTGAAACCCGCCTCGGTCAGCGCCCGGCACAGCGGCTCCTCGGCGATCGGGAAGAGCACGGCCCGAGGATGGTGGGCCTGCAACCAGCGCACCGTGGTGACCACGGTGTTGGCGATGTCCTCGATGGGGGTCGCAAGCCCCAGTCGTTCGAGCTTCTCGACGTACTGGGCCGGGTCCTTGGTGGGGTTGTTGGACAGGAAGCGCACCGGGATGCCGCGGCGTCGCAGCTCGGTGATGGTCCGTGCCGCGCCGGGGAGCAGCTCGTCGCCCAGGTAGATGGTGCCGTCCATGTCGAAGACATAGGCCCCATGGAGGGTGGGCGCGTGGCGGGTGGTCGCGTGCATGGGTGTCCTCGGTGCGTGGGATTCGGTGCGTTGGGGTCTGTGCTGGTCCTCGGGACCGTGGACCGTGCTGCGGGTGCGGCCCAGGAGCCGCACCCGCAGCCAGTCTTTCAGCGGCCGGCGCCGTCCGAGCCGAAGAACTTCTTCCACGGGACGTCGACGGCCTTGTCCTCGCCGACGACCTCGTAGAGGTGGCGCAGCAGCGGGAACTGCTCGGCCGGCACCACGCCACGCTCGGTGAGCGCCTTGAGGGCCTGGCCGACCACGACGATGCAGGTGGCGCCCTCCAGGGTGACACCGGGCATCTTTGCCTTGGCCTCACTGAAGGTCATCCCCTGGCCCACCAGGGTGCCGACCTTCACGTTGCGGCCGCCCCTCGAGGTGACGAAGCAGTCGCCGATGCCGGCGATGCCCATGACGGTCTGCGGGTCGCACTCCAGCAGCTGCAGCCACTGCTGCATCTCGATCGAGGCCTGGCCGAAGATCGCGGCGCCGTAGTTGAAGTTGACATAGGGGGTCTCGGAGAACTCCGCGCCCTCGTCCTTGAGCTTCTGCAGGGTGCCGTGCATGAAGCCGGCGCCGAAGGCGTAGCAGTTCTTGGTGGCGGCCATCAGCTCGATGCCCTTGAAGTCGGTGTTCAGCCACACGTGGTAGGCCTCGGTCTCGAACAGGCCACGCCACATCTCGAGCACCTCGCGGTCCTCGCCGGTAAAGGTGACGCAGGTGTGGCGGCGGATGGCCACCTCGCCGGCGATCGACGGGCCGGCGATGGCCGACCAGCTGACCTGCTGGCGCAGCTGCTCGGGAACTTGGTTGGCCAGGACCTTCGGAAGGATCTCGAAGTTGCCCTGCTCGTCGGCCCGCAGGCCCTTGGCCAGCGCGATGACGTGCATCCCGGGACGCAGCAGTGCGGCCAGCTGCTCACCGGCCCACTCGACACCGAAGCTGTTGACACCGCTCATCACCAGGTCGACGCCCTCGAAGGCCTTGGCGGCATCCTCCAGCTGGTAGGCCTCGGTGCCCTCGGGGACCTTCAGGCCGAGCGTGGGGTGGATGCCGGTCTTCTGGATCGAGTCGATGATCTCGCGGTCGAGGTGGGTTCCCACCAGACGGACCGTGTTGCCGTTGTCGCAGAAGGGGGTGGCCAGGGCCGTGGCCATGATTCCGGCGCCGAGCACGACGAGAGTTGCCATGGGATCTTCCTTTTCTCAAGAGTCTGGACGGTCATCCCTGTCGCGGTGGGCTCACCTCGGCGTGGGACCTCTTCTACAAGCTAACGGCCGACGAGGGATCACCCCCAGCCCCACTGGACCGCTTCCTTGCACAAGGCGCTGCAATCGACCGCCGCAGGTAGTCTCTTCCCGGCGCGGACGCAACCTCGCAACCGGTTCATTCGTAGGAGTGGTCATGGAGACTTCCCCCGAGGCCGGTTTCACCGCCTTCGTCGAGGCAGAGCGGGAATGGCTGGGACGCCTGGCCGTCATGCTCGTGCGCGACCGGCACGCGGGCGAGGACCTCCTGCAGGAGACGCTGGTGCGGGTCTACCTGGCCTGGCACCGCA
>NZ_JBHWOO010000081.1:0-9576 GCF_043424415.1 Luteococcus sp.
GAACTTCCGGTCCCCTGGAGGGACCGGATCTTCCGAGATCTCTTGGCGGTGGGGTCTGGAAGGGCCTCAGCGCACGCTGACGTGCACGTGGTTCTTGTGGTTGGCGTTGTCGCTGCCGCGGTTCGGCATGCGGCGCCAGCCCTCGCGGCTGCGCTGCACGCTCCAGATCTGCTGGTTCCAGATCACATAGGTGATGCCCAGGCGCGAGGCATTGGCGCGCAGGTGCTCGGCGATGGCCTGGCCCAGGGCGGCATTGGACTTGTAGTCGGGGATCATGATGTCGACCGCGCGCCCGGTGTTGTGGTCGCTGCCGGCCTCATTGCGGCGGCCGTACATGGTGGCGATCTGCGGGAAGTTCGCGGCAACCTCGCGGGCCACCTTGGTGCCATTGGCCACCACACCCGAGGGCATGGCCACCGTGGAGGCGGCGGCTGCGGAAGAGGTGACCTGGCGGGAGGGCGTGTTGCTGGTGGTCATGTACCGCGAGGAGATGTAGGCCACCCGGCCGCGGTGGCGCACCGGCTGCCAGACTCCCTTGCGCGGGCCGGCGAGGACCACCGTGGCGCCCTTGCGGGCGACGCCGAGCGAGGCGCTGCGCGTGGTCGCGGCGGCGCGCACGTTCACGTCGCCCGTGATGCGCGCGGTGGCGGCGGCCTCGGCGGTGCCGGCGCTGGTCAGCGGGATGACGCCGACGGCAGCGACGCCAGCGGCGGACAGGCAGAGGGTGCGGCGGGTGATGGTCACGGGGTCTCCTTGCGCAGCATGTGGCAGCGGGGTGGGGCGTGTGGGGGATCGAGCAAGATGGAGCCTAGCAGTGTCTGAGAGTTTCTCAGAGGCTCTCAGGCTCCGTCCCTCATTCCTTCCACGTACAGCCTTGTCACCGGCTCAGACGACCACCCGGATGGTGCAGCCGTCAGGCCCCACCCGCACGGACTGGCTGACCAGCGGGCGCGCCCCGAGCAGCCAGGCGATGGCGGCAGGGGTCAGGGCGAGGGCGGGGCTGGTGGCGTCGATGAACTGCATGGTCTTCTCCTGGCATCGGGAACGGGGGTCCTGCGGTGATGGACCAAGACCACCGCCGCACCCTGTCAGGAGCCTGTGCGCCGCCCCGGTCAGAGCTGGGAAAGCACGTGCTCCACGCAGCGGGTCAGCCGGGTGACGTCGTCCGGGTCGACCGCCGGGAACATGCCCACCCGGATCTGGTTGCGCTTGAGGGCCCGGTAGCCGAAGACGTCGAGCACCCCATTGGCGGCCAGCTCCGCGATCACCCGCTCGGCGTCGACCTGGTCGTCGAGGTCGATGGTGCCCACCACCTGCGAGCGCAGCGCCGGGTCGGGGACGAAGGGGCTCGCCCACGGCGTCTTCTCGGCCCACTCGTAGAGGCGGGCGGCGGAATCGGCGGTGCGGGCGCTCGCCCAGGACAGGCCGCCCTGCTCGTTGATCCAGCGGATCTGCTCGTCCATCAGGATCAGTGTCGAGATCGCCGGGGTGTTGTAGGTCTGGTGCTTGACGGAGTTGTCGATCGCGGTGGTGAGACTCAGCACGTCGGGGATCCACCTGTCGGTGGCGGCCACCTGGCGGGCCCGCTCGATCGCGGCGGGGCTCATCACCGCGAACCACAGCCCTCCGTCGCTGGCGAATCCCTTCTGGGGGCTGAAGTAGTAGACGTCACACTGGTCAAGGTCGACGTCGATGCCGGCGGCTCCGCTGGTGGCGTCGACCACCACCAGGGCATCCTGGTCGGCCCCCTCGACGCGCTCCACCGGCAGCATCACGCCGGTGGAGGTCTCGTTGTGCGGCCAGGCATAGACATCGACACCGGCCGTGGCGTGGCAGCGGGCGCCCTGCCCGGCGGGCACCTCGACGATCTCGGGCTCGGCCAGGAAGGGCGCGCCGGCGGTGAGCTTGGAGAACTTGCGGCTGAACTCGCCGAGCACCAGGTGCTGGGCGCGATCGCGCACCAGCCCGAAGGTGGCGACGCTCCAGAAGGCGGTGGCACCGCCATTGCCGAGCACCACCTGGTATCCCTCCGGCAGGCGCAGCAGCTCCGTCAGGCCGTCCTGGACGCTGGCCACCAGCTGCTTCACCGGGGCCTGGCGGTGGGAGCCGCCGAGCAGGTCCGCGCCGCGGCTGGCCAGGGCGGCGAGCTGTTCGGGGCGCACCTTCGACGGCCCGGCGCCGAAGTGTCCGTCGCGGGGGAGCAGGTCCTGGGGGATGGTGATCACGGCTGGCCTTTCATCGCGGGATGCCCCCATCCTTTCGCGATCGGGCCGGTGGCGGCATGGGCGTCCACAAACCACATCCACAGGGCGGGATGGTGCCTCATCTGCAGTGACGCCTGCCCTGGATGTGGTTTGTGGACGGGGCTCAACCCACCAGGCCGGTGACCAGGCCGGTCACGAGGGCGGCGGCGACCGCGAAAGTGGTCTGGGCCACCTCGATCAGGGAGCCGAAGGTGTCGCCGGTGTGGCCGCCCAGGCGCCGCAGCAGGTGCTTCTGCCATCCGTTGGCCACCAGCCAGGCGAGGACGGCGGCGGCCACCAGGCCCGCGGCCAGTACCCGGCCGTCGACGAGCCAGCCGGCCCCGGCACAGACGGCGAGCACCGCCAGCGAGTCGAGGGCGGCCGCCCAAGCCGGGGTGATGCCGGTGAACAGCGAGCCGAAGCCGCCCGGGCGGGCGCCCGGGACGCCCTGGACGGTGGCGTGGACGGCGGCGATCCGCCCCACCATGGGCAGGCAGGTGAGGGTCGCCACCAGGGGCCAGGCGCCGGCGGCGCCGGAGGCCAAGGAATCCGAGGCCAAGGAGTCCGAGGCCAGCGCGGCGGCCTGCAGCAGCAGCACCAGCACGGCGGTGGCCACGCCCATCGGACCGATGTCGGACTTCTTCATCAGGGCCAGGGCGTCCTCGGGTCCCTTGCGGGAGGCGAGTCCGTCGGCGGTGTCGGCCACCCCGTCGATGTGCATCGCGCCCGTGACCCCGGTCAGGGCGGCGAGCCCGGCCATCGCGGCGAGCTGGTGGCCCGCCCCGCACAGCACCACCAACGCCGCGGCCGCGGCCGAGACCAGCCCGCAGACCAGCCCGGCCCAGGGGAAGGCGAGCATGATGCGCCGGCAGGCGGCCCGGTCGAGCTCCATCGTGGAGCCGACCGGCAGCAGGGTGAACATGCCCAGCGCATCGCGCAGGGCGGCCAGCGGCCTCACCGGGGCTCGTCCTTGATGGCGACCGGGATCCCGGCCACGCAGAAGACCACCCGTTCGCAGCAGGCGGCGACGCGCGAGTTGAGGATGCCGAGCTGGTCGCGGAAGAAGCGGCCCGACCAGTGCTCGGGCACCACCCCCTGGCCCACCTCATTGCTCACCAGCACCACCTCGCGCTCGGTCTGCTCGAGGGCGGCGACGAGCTCGTCGACGTGGCCCTGCAGCTGTTCGTGGGCGCCGGGGCGGTCCTCCCAGATGCCGCTGTGGTCCATCATCCGGGTGGCCCACACGCCCAGGCAGTCCACCAGGACGGTGCCCTCGCCGGGGGTGCGCAGCACCTGGGCGACGTCGGCGGTCTCGATGGTGGTCCAGTGTTCTGGCCGGCGGGCCCGGTGCAGGGCGATCCGCTCGACCCATTCGGGGTCGTCGGGACTGGTGGCGCTGGTGGCGACGTAGTCGACCAGGGCCGCCTGGTTGGCCAGGACTTCTGCGTGGGTGGACTTTCCGGAGCGGGCGCCGCCGAGGACCAGGGTGCGGCTCACAGGTGCTCCTCGGTGACGCCGGCATCGTCGAAGGTGGCCATCTCGAGCAGCACCCTGGCGGCCGAGACGACGATGGGCTGGGCCAGCACCGCGCCGGTGCCCTCGCCCAGGCGAAGCCCCAGCTGCGCCACGGGCCGCAGCCCGATGGCATCCAGCACGTGGCGGATCGACGGTTCGGCGCCCTCGTGGCCACCCACCAGGTAGCCCTTGGCGTCGGGGGCCAGGGCGAGGGCAACGAGCGCGGCCGAGCAGGCGATCGCGCCGTCGAGCAGCAGCGGCACCCGGGCCTCGGCGGCGCCCAGGATCAGCCCGACCATGGCGGCGTGCTCGAAGCCTCCGACGGCGGCCAGTGCACCGATGGGGTCCTGGGGTCCGGAGCCGTCGGCCAGCCCGTGGTGCTGGACGGCCCGGGCCACCAGCGCCTGCTTGCGGGCGAAGACCTCGTCGTTGGCGCCGGCGCCGCGGCCGGTGACCTGTTCGGCGCTGGCCCCGGTGAAGGCGCAGACCAGGGTGGCGGCGACGGTGGTGTTGCCGATCCCCACCTCGCCGGGGATGAGGGCGCGGTGGCCATCGGCCACGGCCTGGCGGGCGCAGGTGATGCCCACCTCGATGGCGGCCAGCGCCTGTTCGCGGCTCATCGCCGGGCCGTGCAGCATGTCGGCCGTTCCGGCGGCGATGCGTCGGTCGGTGGTCTGCTCCACGGGCTGGAGCATGCCGACGTCCACCACCTCCACCTCGACGCCGGCGGAGCGGGCCAGCACGCTGATCCCCGCGCCGCCCCCGGCGATGTTGGCGGCCATCTGCAGCGTGACCTCCTGCGGCCACGGCGAGACCCAGTGCTCCTGGACGCCGTGGTCGCCGGCGAAGACGAAGACCTTGGCCGGCTCGGGCACCGGGGGTGGGCACTGCCCGGCGATGGCGGCGAGCTGGTTGCCGATCACCTCCAGTTCGCCGAGCGCGCCCGGCGGTTTGGTGAGGGAGAGCTGGCGCGCTTCGGCGGCGGCACGCGCCTGTTCGTCGACGGGGGTGATGGCGGCCAGGCAGTCGTCCAGGATGCTCATCGGGTGTCTTCCTTGCTGGGGTTGGAACTGCGAGGGTTGGAACTGTTGTGGGTGTGGTGGATGCGGGCCAGCGCCTCGGTGAGGCGGCGGCTGGTGTCGGCCTCGCGCACGGCCAGCCGCACCCACTGGGGGCCCAGGCCGGGGAAGCTCTCACCCCGCCGGACGGCGAAGCCCTCCTCGGCCAGGATGCTGCGCAGCCAGCAGACCTCGTGGGCGTGGGGCCCGAGCGCGGACAGGTCGACCAGCACGAAGGGGCTCTGGCTGCCGGCGACGGGCGGGAAACCGGCCCGGGTGAGGGCCTCGACGAGGAGTTCCCGGTCGGCGCCGACCTGGCGGGCGATCCGGGCAGCCGCGTCGAGGGCCTCGGTGCTGCTGGTGGCGACCATCGCGTCCAGGGCGGGGGTGGAGACCGACCACGGCGTCTGCGCGGCCTCCAGCCGTGCGACCAGTTCTGGATCGCCGACGACATAGCCGGCGCGGATCCCGGCGAGGCTCCAGGTCTTGGTGAGCGAGCGGGTGACCAGCAGCCCGGGCATGTCGGGGCCGATCAGGCTCTCCGGCTCGCCGGGCACCGCGTCCATGAAGGCCTCGTCGACCAGCAGCACTCGTCCCGGCCGGGCGAGGCGACGAAGCGTCTCGGCGGGGTGCAGCAGTCCGGTGGGATTGGTGGGATTTCCCACCACCACCAGGTCGACGCGCTCGTCGATGCCGGCGGCCTGTTCGGGCAGCAGCCGGAAGCCGTCCTCGGGGTGCAGCAGCAGGCGATCGGGGTTGTGCCCGGCGACGCGCAGTGCCTGCTCCGGCTCGGTGAACTGGGGGTGCACCACCAGCGGGTGGCGGCAGTCGAGGGCGCGGGCGACGAGGGTGAAGGCCTCGGCGGCGCCGCTGGTGGGCAGCACCATCGACGGCTCGACGCCGTGGCGCTCGGCCAGCGCCGATCGGGCAGCGCGGGCGTCGGGATAGCCGGCCCAGGTGTGGACGCGCGCGGCGAGGTGCTCGGACAGCCACTGCGGCGGCTGGGGGGCGTGGACGTTGACCGCGAGGTCCACGAGGCCGGGGGCGAGGTCCTGGTCGCCATGGTGGGTCAGGTCGGGCTGGATGGGACCAGTCGGGATGGGATCAGGCTGGGTGACGTCGGCCGGCGTCGAGGACGCGGCATCGGTCGACACCGTGGGCTCGCTGGTCCGCCCTGGTTCACCCGAGGCCACAGCCGCACCCGCACCTGCACTCGCAGCCGCCGCCTCGGCGAAGCGCTGCGCGGCCTGCGGCAGCCCGGCCCAGTGCAGGTGCTGGTAGCTGGCGTGCAGGGAGGGCCGTCCGGTGCCGGCGGGGTCGGCGCTGATGCCCTCGAGCCGCCCGTCGACCTCCCAGGCGACATCCATGCCGCTGCCGGCCAGGCCGTCGGGGTCCAGCGCGTCGAGGTCCAGCGCGTCGAGGTTCACCTGGGTGCGGTGGAACTCGTGGCTGGCCACCTCGTCCCCGGCCCGGCACAGCAGGGAGTCGACGCGGGCGGTGACCCTCTTGTAGCCCAGCGTGAGCCGCGGCCCCATGGCGGCCTCGAGTGGCAGCACGTCGGCCATGGGCTGGCGGTCGAGGCTGCGGCACAGGTAGAGCAGCCCGGCGCACTCGGCCACCGTCGGCATCCCCGCCAGCACCCGGTTGCGCACCTCGCGGAGCAATGCGGTGTTGCCGGCCAGGTCGGCGGCGTGCATCTCGGGGAAGCCGCCGCCGATCCACAGCGCGCTGGTGCCGGGCGGCAGTTCGGTGTCGGTGGTGGGGTCGAACAGGGCGATGCGGCAGCCGGCGGCCTCGAGCAGCTCGGTGGTCTCGGCATAGCGGAAGGTGAAGGCGCGCCCGGCGGCCACCGCCACCACCGGGGAACCGGGCACGGGGCTGGTCACGGCGCGCGGGTCCCACGGGTCGGCGGCCAGGTCTCCTGCACTGGCAGCGATCCGCAGCACCGCGTCGAGGTCGACCGAATCGGCCACGACGTGTCCGGCCGCCTCGACGACCGCCTCGGCCTGGGTGCGCTCGGCGGCCGGCACCAGTCCCAGGTGACGCGAGGGGGTGTCGAGCTCGGCATGGCGTCCGACGGCACCGACCACCGGCAGGCCCAGCTCGTCCAGCGCCCGGGTGCACTCGTCGATGTTGCGCTGGCTGCCGGCCTTGTTCAGCAGCACCCCGCCCACCCGCACGTCGTGGTCATAGCTGGCCAGCCCGTGGGCGAGGGCGGCGACGGTGCGCGAGGACTTCGACGCGTCGACCACCAGCAGCACCGGCGCCCCGACGAGCTGGGCGATGTGGGCGCTGGAGCCGTAGCCGGAGCGTCCGACGGCGGGGGTGCCGAGCTGCCCGTCGAACAGGCCCATGGCGCCCTCGATGACGGCGACGTCGGCGGGGGTGGGGGTGAGCGATCCGTGCAGCAGCAGGGGTGCGATGAGTTCCGGCCCGCACAGGTGGGCGTCGAGGTTGCGGCCCACCCGTCCTGCGGCCAGCGTGTGGTAGCCGGGGTCGATGTAGTCGGGGCCGGTCTTGAAGGGGGCCACCTGCAACCCCCGCTCGCGCAGCGCCGCCATCAGGCCGACGGCGATGGTCGTCTTGCCGGAGCTCGACGAGGCCGCGGAGACCACCAGCCGGGGGAGCGTCGCCATGGGGGCCTTTCGGGGTCGGTGGCCCAGGGACGACGGTTGCCCGTCTGCCCCTCGGCCGGGGGCAGTGGTGCGGCACCTGCGCCAGGCGACCGGGCTCGTCCCCGGCCCGGATCCATGTGCCGGACGGGCGGGGCATCACCGTTGCGGGACAGCGTCGGATTGGTCACCGACTTCGCTGGTGCGGGTGCGCTGGCCGGGGCCAGCGGGCACCACCCTAGCCCCGTGGCACCCGCGCTGGCGCGCAGGGGTGCTGTGCCATGATGAGTGCTGCCCGACCCGCCGCGAGGAGCCGGGCAGCCACAATTCCACTTGTCACCACCGCAGTGCGAGGAAGCCGGACGAGCCGGCACGGTCGCGCCACTGTGACCCCGCCATGCGGCGCGGGGGAGTCAGGAACTTGCCTGCGCTGGTCGTCCCGAGCAGGCGAGACGCGCAATCTCGCAGGAGAGACCATGGCCCAGACGCCCCAGCACCGTCCCGAACGTACCCGTCCCGACCGTTGCCCCGGCATCGAACGCCCGTGGAAGGCCGACGATGGCCTGCTGGTGCGCATCCGGCTGGTGGCCGGTCACCTCGCCGTCGCAGACCTGCGGGCGCTGGCCCGGGCCGCCGAGGCCTTCGGTGACGGCCGCATCCACCTGACCAATCGCGCCAACCTGCAGCTCCGCGCCTTCCCCGACGACGGCACCGGGCACCTGACCGAGGAGTCGCACCGTGCGGTGGTGGCTTCGGGCCTGATGCCCTCGCCGCGGCACGACCTGGTGCGCAATGTGATGGCGAGTCCCCTGACTGGGATCGACACGGCCGGGATCGACGGCGGCCGTGCCGACCTCACCGGCCTGGCGCTGGCCCTGGACGAGGGGATCCGCGCCAGCGAAAGCCTCGCCACCCTGCCGGGCAAGTTCCTCTTCGTCCTTGACGACGGCCGCGGCGACCTGCTGCAGCATCCCTGCGACCTGGGCCTGGTGGTCCTGGATGCCACCACGGCGCAGCTGCGGATCGGCGACGACCTGGGCGAGGTGGTGGCCCTGGACGATGCGGCGCGCGTGCTGCTGGAGCTGGCTGAGCGCTTCGTCGAGGTGCGCGGCGACGGGCCCGACGCCCCCTGGCACGTCAACGAGATGGACGCCCCGCTCGCCCCGCTGGCCGAGGCCGACCCGCGGCTGCCGCAGCCGAGTGAACCGCTGCCCTTCGGTGAGTCCGAGGACGGCCGGTGGAACCACATGGGCATCGGGCCCGAGGGCATCGAGGCCGCACAGCTGGTGGAGCTGCTGGGCGCCTACCGCGAGGTGCGCGTCACCCCCTGGTATGGCGTCCTGGTCTGGGACGGCGCTGCTGGCAAGGAGGCGCGGGCATGAAGCGTCCCGCGCGTCACTACGACTACATCGATGCGGGGGCGGCGATCTACGTCGACTCCTTCGCCACCATCCGTCGCGAGGCCGACCTGGCCCGGGTGCCGGCCGACGCCGAGAAGATGGCGGTGCGCATGATCCACGGCTCCGGCCAGGTGGACCTGGTCGACGACCTGGTGGTGCACCCCGGCTTCATGGCCGCAGCCCGCGGCGCGCTGCAGGACGGCGCCCCGATCCTGTGTGACGCGACGATGGTGGCCACCGGCGTCACCCGCGCCCGGCTGCCCCGCGACAATGACGTCATCTGCCTGCTGAACGATCCGCGCGTCCCCCAGCTGGCCAAGGACTTCGGCACCACCCGCACCGCCGCGGCGGTGAGCCTGTGGGAGCCCATGCTGGCCGGTGCGCTGGTGGCGATCGGCAATGCCCCCACCGCCCTGTTCCATCTGCTGGAGATGATCCTCGACGGCGGGCCCCGACCGGCCGCGGTGGTGGGCTGCCCGGTGGGTTTCATCGGCGCCGCCGAGTCGAAGCAGGCCCTGGCGAACTTCCACGAGGACCATGGCATCGACCTGCCCTTCGTCACGGTGCACGGCCGACGCGGCGGTTCGGCGATGACCTCCAGTGCCCTCAACGCGATCGCGCAGGAGAAGGAATGAGCGCCGCCGACGCACCCGCCGAGGGCCGTTTCTTCGGCGTCGGGGTGGGCCCCGGCGACCCGGAACTGGTCACCCTCAAGGCGGCCCGGCTGATCGGTGCCGCCGACGTCGTC
>NZ_JBHWOO010000082.1:0-4309 GCF_043424415.1 Luteococcus sp.
CCGGCTGCTGGCCGAGCGCTGCGACGACGTCTCGCTGGCGTGGTTGCTGCTGTCCCTGGAGTCCTGAGCGTCCGCCACGACGGACGGCCGCTGCCCGACGAACCTTCGCGCGCCATGATGGGGGCATGCCTGTCCTGCGTCGACCACACGGCCGCCCCTCCCGCATCCCGGTCCTGGTCTCGCGCCTGTTCTACGTCGCCAGCCTGCTGACCCTGCTGGGGATCCTCTTCCCGGGGACGCGGTGGGTGATGGCCATGGTCCACCTGTTCAGCATCGTCGTCTTCCCCATCGAGGACGGAGGGCTTGGCCTGGCGATGGGCCTGGGCCTGGTCGCGGTCTCGCTGATGCGGCGCAAGCGGATCGGCTGGTGGGGCGCCGTGGTCTGGCTCGGGCTGGTCTGGATGCTGGCCGTGGCGATCTGCGTCACGGTGGCGATGGCCCACCACAACGGCCAGGACGTCACCCGCGGCATGTATGCCGAGCTGCTGAGCTATGCCATCACGCTCGCGACGACCACCGTGCTGCTGGCCCTGCTGGTGCGCCACCGCCACGACTTCCGGGCCCGCCTGCGCCCCGGCAACGTCGGCGCATCCGTGGTCGTCGCGCTGGTCGGAATCGGCGCCTCCCTGGCGCTGGGCTACCTGCTGGGCCTGGTGACCGGACACGAGGGACGACCGCGTTCGAGACTGGTCGCGATCATCCGTCGCCTGCTGGGCGACCAGGGCGCGACAGCCCTGGTCCCGCACTGGGTGCAGCTGCTGGTCGGCCTGCTGGTGGCCCTGAGCCTGCTGGCCGCGGTCGCGGTGCTGCTGCGCAGCCAGAAGGCGCAGGCCGTGCCGAGCCTGGAGGCCGAGCTGGAGGTGCGCGCCCTCCTCGCCGATGACCCGCACGACTCGCTCGGCTATTTCGCCACCCGGCGCGACAAGATGTTGGTCTTCAGCCCAGACCGTCGCGCCGTGATCGCCTACCGGGTGCAGCTCGGCACCTGCCTGGCCGCCGGCGACCCCTTGGGCGTGCGCGAGTCCTGGCCCGCCGCCGTCGACGAGTACCTCGAGACCTGCCACACCTTCGGGTGGACCCCCGGGGTGGTCGGCGCCTCCGAGGAGGGGGCGGCCGTCTACGAACAGGCCGGGTTGCGGGCGCTACGGGTCGGCGACGAGGCCATCCTCGACCCGCGGTCCTTCGACCTGACGGCCCGGGAGCTGCGTCCGGTGCGGGCCAGCGTCAGCCGCCTGCGCAATGCCGGCTGGACCAGCCGGGTCAGGCACCATGACGAGATCGGCGATGACGAGCTGGGTCGGCTCATCGGGCTCGCCGACCGCTGGCGGACCGGCGACGACCGCGGCTTCTCGATGGCCCTGAACCGTCTGGGCGATCCGCTCGATGGCCGCTGCGTGATGGTCGAGGCGCTGGCCCCCGATCCCGAGACGGGCCAGGAGCGCGTCATGGGGCTGCTCTCCTTCGTGCCGTGGGGCTTGCACGGTCTCTCCCTCGACGTGATGCGACGCTCGCCGCAGGCCGAGAACGGCGTCACCGAGTTCATGGTGGCCGCGCTGATGGCCGCGGGGCGGGAGCGCGGCTGGCGACGGGTGTCGATGAACTTCGCCGTCTTCCGCAGCGCGCTGGAGGAGGGCGAGCGGGTCGGGGCGACGGCCCTGCGTCGGGCCCAGCGGCGGGTGCTGCTGGTCTTCAGCCGCTGGTTCCAGATCGAACAGCTCTACCGCTCCAACCAGAAGTACCTGCCGCGCTGGCAGCCGCGCTTCCTGGTCTACGAGGACCCGGCCGACATCGGTCAGGTGGGCGCGGCGATGGCGCTGGCGGAGGGTTTCGTCGACCTGCCCGGTCTGACCGGTTCGCTGGGGGAGCGCCACCAGCCCCTGGCCGACGCGTCAGATCCCCGGGTGATCGCCTGGCTGGAGCGACCGCTGGCCGTGCTGCCCGCCCCGCGGCTGCCGGAGCAGGTGCGCCACCGGATGGCGACCAGGGAGCGGATGCTGGCCCAGGGCCTGGAGCCCTATCCGGTGCACACCGGGGTCGATGCGCCGTGCAGCATCGTCGACCAGGTCGACCACACCGGTCAGGTGGCCACGATCGCCGGCCGGGTCATGACGACCGGTGACCACGGAGGAGTCATCTTCTGTCGCATCGAAGACCTCAGCGCCCGGGTGCAGGTGCTGCTGGACCGGGAACGGCTCGGGGCCGAATCGCTGCGCAGCTTCAGGTCCCTGGTGGGTCTCGGCGACCTGGTGGCCTTCACCGGCCACGTCGGCCAGTCCCGCACCGGCACGCCCTCGCTGGTGGTGCACTCCTGGCGGATCATCACCAAGAGCCTGCGCCCGCTGCCCGACAAGCGGGCCGGGATCAGCGACCCGGAGGCCATGGTGCGGCAGCGCGCGCTGTACCTGGCCACCAGCGCCGAGGCTCGCGGGCGTCTGGTGGCGCGCAGCCGCACCATCCAGGCGGTGCGCTCCACCCTGCTCGACGAGCACTTCCTGGAAGTGGAGACGCCGATCCTGCAGACCATCCATGGCGGCGCCAATGCGCGTCCCTTCCAGACCCACATCAATGCCTATGACCTGGACCTCTACCTGCGCATCGCCCCCGAGCTCTACCTGAAGCGGCTGATGGTCGGCGGCATGGAACGGGTCTTCGAGATCGGGCGCAACTTCCGCAACGAGGGTGCCGACGCGACCCACAATCCCGAGTTCACCGTCGTCGAGGCCTACCAGGCCCACGGCGACTACCGCACCATGCAGCGCCTGACCGAGCAGATGGTGCGACGCGCCGCCCTGGAGGCGACCGGCAGCACCGTGGTGCGGGGTCGCGGGCCCGACGGCAGCGTGTGCGAGGTGGACCTGGCCGAGCCCTTCCGCTGGGTGGGTGTGCACGAGGCGATCAGCGAGGGGCTGGGGGAGAAGGTCGGTCCCGACAGCTCCCGCGAGGAACTGGCCCGCCACGCCGGGCGGCTCGGCATCGAGGTGGGCCGACGGCACACCCGCTCCGACATCGTCGAGGAGCTCTACGCCGAGCTGTGCGAATCGCGCACCGTCGAGCCCACCTTCTACTGCGACTTCCCGGCCGACCTGTCGCCCTTGACCAGGCCGCACCGCGACGACCCCCGCCTGGCCGAGAGGTGGGACCTGGTGGTCTTCGGCTCCGAGCTGGGCACCGCCTATTCCGAACTGGTCGACCCGGTGATCCAGCGGCAGCGGCTGACCGAGCAGTCACTGCGCGCGGCGCAGGGCGACCCGGAGGCGATGGAGGTGGACGAGGACTTCCTGGCCGCCCTGGAGCACGGCATGCCGCCCACCGGTGGCCTGGGCATCGGGCTCGACCGGCTCGTCATGTTGTTGACCGGCGGTTCGATCCGCGGGGCCATCGCCTTCCCGCTGGTGCGCCCGGGCGGTGGTCGTCGTGGTTGACCCCACCCAGCACGTGGACCGTTTCGCGGGCCGTGAGATGCACTGGCAGCTGCGCGAGGGAACCGGTCCGACGGTCGTCCTGGTCAACGGCGCCGGCATGTCGATGGAGCACTGGGACCGGGTGGTGGAGCTGTTGCCGGGGCGGCGCGTGCTGCGCTTCGACCGTCCGGGCATGGGTGGGACAGCCTTCCCTGGGCAGCTGCCCGGCCTCGACGAGGAGGTCGCCAGCCTCGCGGCCCTGGTGCGCGAGACCGCTTCGGCCGATGACGGTGGCGTGGTGCTGGTGGCGCACTCGATGGGCTCCTTCCACGCCGAGGCCCTGGCGCGAAGACACCCCGAGCTCGTCGGCGGGATCGTGATGGTCGACGGGTCGGTCGAGGAGCTGGATGCCCGCCCTGGATGGCGCCTGGGGCAGGTGGCGACCGGACTGGTGGCCTCCGTCGGGGCCCTGCCGGTCAACCGGCTGATGGGGCAGGCCCTCCGCCTCGGCATGTCGCGCCAGACCCATCGGCGCGTGGCCCACGTCACCACGCCGCGCCTGTCCGACGTGTACCGGGACCGCGACTCGCTGGCCATGGGCACCGCCGAGTTCTTCGCCTACTACCAGCAGGCCTGGGACCTGCAGCTGCTGCGACGCACGCATCCGTTGCCGCGGGTGCCGGTGGTGGTGCTCACCGCCGCCGACAGCACCGAACGTGCCTGGCCCGAACGCCAGGCGCGGTGGGCGCGACTGTTGCGTGCGCCACAGCATCGGGTGGAGCGCTCCCGCCACCTCATGATGATTGACCGTCCCGAGGTGGTGGTGCAGGCCGTGCTCTCGCTCGACGGACGGGCCGAGGTGCCGGGCCAGGAGCCCTGTTCGCCAGGGGCGTGACCACATCACCCCT